>CAMLCW010000331.1 GCA_946478645.1 uncultured Variovorax sp. | reverse complement strand
TTGGTAATCGCAGAAAAGCCGTCGGTGGCGCAGGACATCGTCCGCGCGCTGACGCCGGTCGCCGGCAAGTTCGACAAGCACGACGAGCATTTCGAGAACGAAAGCTACGTCGTGACCAGTGCCGTCGGTCACCTGGTCGAGATCCAGGCGCCCGAGGAATTCGACGTGAAGCGCGGCAAGTGGAGCTTCGCGAACCTGCCCGTGATCCCGCCGCACTTCGACCTCAAGCCGGTCGACAAGACGAAGACGCGCCTGAACGCCGTGGTCAAGCAGGCCAAGCGCAAGGACGTGACGCAACTCATCAATGCCTGTGACGCGGGCCGCGAGGGCGAGCTGATCTTCCGCCTGATCGAGCAGTACGCGGGCGGCAAGTCGGGCCTGAACAAGCCGGTCAAGCGCCTGTGGCTGCAATCGATGACGCCGCAGGCCATCCGCGAAGGCTTCGAGGCGCTGCGCACCGAAAAGCAGATGCAGGGCCTGGCCGATGCCGCGCGTTCGCGCTCCGAGGCCGACTGGCTCGTGGGCATCAACGGCACGCGCGCCATGACCGCGTTCAATTCGCGCGACGGCGGCTTCTTCCTCACCACCGTGGGCCGGGTGCAGACGCCCACGCTGTCGGTGGTGGTGGAGCGCGAGGAAAAGATCCGCAAGTTCGTGAGCCGCGACTACTGGGAAATCCACGGCGTGTTCCAGGCCGAGGCCGGCCAGTACCCCGGCAAGTGGTTCGATGCCAGCTTCAAGAAACCGCCGCCGGGCCCCGATGGCACGGCCGACGCCGAGATCCGCGCCGACCGCGTGTGGAGCGAGCGCGAAGCGCGCGAGATCGCCGAAGCGGCGCGCGGCAAGCCCGCCACAGTCACAGAAGAAAGCAAGCCCACCACGCAGGCCTCGCCGATGCTGTTCGACCTGACCTCGCTGCAGCGCGAGGCCAACGGCCGCTTCGGCTTCAGCGCCAAGACCACGCTGGCGCTGGCGCAGAGCCTGTATGAGCGCCACAAGGCTCTGACCTACCCGCGAACCGACTCGCGCGCGCTGCCCGAGGACTACCTGCCGGTGGTCAAGGACACCATGAAGATGCTCGCCAACAGTGGCATGAAGCACCTGGCGCCGTTCGCGCAGCAGGCCGTCGACGGCAGCTACGTGAAGCCGAACAAGCGCATCTTCGACAACGCCAAGGTGTCGGATCACTTCGCGATCATCCCGACCTTGCAGGCGCCGAGCGGGCTTTCGGATGCCGAGCAGAAGCTGTACGACTTCGTGGTGCGCCGCTTCATGTCGGTGTTCTTCCCGAGCGCCGAATTCCAGGTCACCACCCGCATCAGCACGGTCGAGACCGGCGGCAGGAAGTACCCGTTCCGCAGCGACGGCAAGGTGCTGGTCAAGCCGGGCTGGCTCGCGATCTGGGGCAAGGAAGCCGTCAACGACGACGACGAGAAGGACGGCAAGAACCTCGTCGTGGTGAAGCCCGGCGAAACGGTGAAGACCGAGTCGGCCGACCTCAAGGCGCTCAAGACCCGGCCGCCCGCGCGCTACTCGGAAGCCACGCTGCTGGGCGCGATGGAAGGCGCCGGCAAGACCATCGACGACGACGAGCTGCGCGAGGCGATGCAGGAAAAAGGCCTGGGCACGCCCGCTACGCGCGCCGCGACCATCGAAGGCCTGATCAACGAGAAATACATGGTGCGCGAAGGCCGCGAGTTGATACCCACGGCCAAGGCCTTCCAGCTCATGACGCTGCTGCGCGGCCTGGGCGTGGAAGAACTCTCCAAGGCCGAGCTCACGGGCGAATGGGAATACAAGCTCGCGCAGATGGAAAAAGGCGCGCTGAGCCGCGACGCCTTCATGCGCGAGATCGCCAAGATGACGGAGCACATCGTCAAGAAGGCGAAGGAATACGACCGCGACACCGTGCCGGGCGACTACGCCACGCTCGCCACGCCCTGCCCCAACTGCGGCGGCGTGGTGAAGGAGAACTACCGCCGCTACAGCTGCACCGGCAAGGCGGGCCAGGAGCCCTGCGGCTTCTCGTTCGGCAAATCGCCGGCCGGGCGCACCTTCGAGGTGGCCGAGGCCGAGGCGCTCTTGCGCGACAAGCACATCGGCCCGCTCGAGGGCTTCCGCTCCAAGGCCGGCTGGCCGTTCACCTCCGAGATCATCCTGAAGTACGACGAGGAAGCCAAGAACTGGAAGCTCGAGTTCGACTTCGGCGACGACAAGAACGGCGACACCGGCGAGATCGTCGACTTCAGCGAGCAGGACACGCTGGGCCCCTGCCCCATCTGCGGCGCACCGGTGTTCGAGCACGGCAGCAACTACGTCTGCGAGAAATCGGTGCCCACCAACGCGCAGCCGACGCCGAGCTGCAAGTTCAAGACCGGCAAGATCATCCTGCAGCAGCCGGTGGAGCGCGCGCAGATGGAGAAGCTGCTCGCCACCGGCAAGACCGACCTGCTCGACAAGTTCGTGAGCATGCGCACGCGCCGCGCCTTCAAGGCCTTCCTGACCTGGAACGCCGAGGAAGGCAAGGTGACTTTCGAGTTCGCTCCGCGCGAAGGTGGCAGCAAGTTCCCGCCGCGCAAGACCTTCGGCAAGGCCGCGCCTGCGGGCAAGACCGCCGCTGCCAAGAAGACGGCTGCAACGAAGACACCTGCGGCCAAGAAGGCGCCAGCCGCGAAGAAGGCCGCCGCACCGCGCAAGCCCGGCGCGGGCCTGAAGCCCAGCGAATCGCTGGCCGCGGTGATCGGTGCCGAACCGGTGGCGCGCACCGAGGTCATCAAGAAACTCTGGGACTACATCAAGGCCAACGGCCTGCAGGATGCCAACAACAAGCGCGCGATCAACGCCGATGCCAAGCTCAAGCCGGTGTTCGGCAAGGACCAGGTGACGATGTTCGAGCTCGCCGGCATCGTGGGCAAGCACCTGTCGGCGCCATGACGGCCATGCAGCGCAGACGCTTCACCCTCGCACTCGCCGCAGCGGCCTGCACCTTCGCGACCGCTGCGGCGCAGGCCGCCGCCTGGCCCGACAAGCCCGTCAAGCTCGTGGTGCCCTTCCCGCCCGGGCAGGCCACCGACATCTTCGCGCGCGCGCTTGCCGAGCAACTCGGCAAGCGGCTGGGGCAGCCGGTCGTCGTCGACAACAAGGCCGGCGCGGGCAGCAACATCGGCACCGACTTCGTGGTGCGCGCGCCGGCCGACGGCTACACGCTGGTGGTGGCGGGCAGCGCGATGGCGGTCAATCAGACCCTCTATGCCAAGCCGGGTTTCGACCCGCGCAAGGACCTCGTGGGCATCTCGCTGATCGCCACCGTGCCGCTGGTGTTCCTGGCCACGCCCGAAAGCGGCATTCGCAGCATGGCCGACCTGGCCGCGCGCGCCAAGGCCGAGCCCGGCAAGCTCAGCTATGCGAGCGCGGGCATCGGCGGCACGCAGCACTTGTCGGGCGAGATGTTCAAGTCGGCGGCGCGCGTGTTCATCACCCACATCCCGTACCGCGGCAGCGGCCCGGCGCAGGCGGACTTCCTCGGCAACCAGGTGCCGCTGATGGTCGACTCGGTGACGGCGGCGCTGCCGCACATCAAGTCGGGCAAGGCGGTGGCGCTGGCGGTCACCGCGGCAAAGCGCACGTCGCAGCTGCCCGATGTGCCCACGGTGCGCGAGAGCGGCATTGCGGGCACGAAGGACTTCGAGGCGGTCGGCTGGCTCGGCCTGATGGCGCCGCGCGGCACGCCGGCCGAGATCACGGCGCGGCTGAACCAGGAAGTGACCGAGATCCTCAGGTCCGAGCAGATGGCGCGCTTCATCCGCGACCGCGGCGCCGAACCCGCGCCCACCACGGGCGCCGAGTTCGACCGCTTCGTGGCGAACGAGATCGAGCGCTGGGGCAGCGCCGTCAAGGCTTCGGGCGCGAAGCCCGAGTAGCCCGCGTCAGTCCGCCGCCGGCGCGGCGCTGCGGTCGATGTCCGCCAGCAGCCAGCGCCGGAAATGGTCGAGCGTGGCGAGCTGGCCGCGCCCTTCGGGGTAGCAGAACCAGTAGCCCTCGGCACCGCGGTAGCCGCCTTCGGGCAGCGGCTCGTCGACCAGCCCGGCGGCGATGTCGTCCTGTACCAGGCAGCGCGGCACCAGCGCCACGCCCATGCCCACCATCACGGCGCGGATCATGGTCTGGAACTGGTCGAACTGCGGACCGGCCAGCGGATCGAGCCCATGCACGCCGTGCGCCTCGCTCCACTGCAGCCACGACTGCGGCACCGTCACGTGGCGCAGCAGCGTGCAGCGCGCCACGTCCTGCGGCGTGCGGATCGGCACCTCGGCGAGCCCCGGGCGCGGTGCGATCAGCGCCACGTCGCGGCCTGCCAGGTAGTGCGAGCGGGCCCCGGGCCAGTGGCCGTCGCCGAACAGGATCGCGCAGTCGAGCTCGGGCCGCTCGAAGTCGTAACCATGCACGAAAGGCACGAAGTGCAAGGTGATCTGCGGATGGCGGCGCTGGAAATCCGGCAAGCGAGGAATCAGCCACTTGGCGCCAAAGGTCGGCAGGGTCGAGAGATGCAGCGCGCCGCCGCCGTCGCCGCTGGTGATGAGTTCGAGCGTGGCCGCCTCGAGCTGCGCGAGCACCGCGCGCACCGCCTTCTCGTAGCGCTCGCCAGCGGGGGTGAGCGCCAGCCGCTTGCGCGCGCGCTCGAACAGCGGCACGCCGATCCAGCGCTCGAGCTCCTGCACCTGCTTGCTGACGGCGCCTTGCGTGAGGTGCAGCGCCTCGGCCGCGCGCGACACGCTGCCGAAGCGCACCACGGTCGAGAAAGCGCGCAGCAGGTTCAGCGGCGGGTTCAGGCGGCGCAGCGACATGGCGGAAAGATGCCCATCAAAACATTCCAGATCAGAATATTAACTGGTCTATCCTTTGCTTGATGTGAGGGGCAACTTTTGCCTTTTCACCTCTGTCTCATTGGAAGATTCCCCATGCAACGTCGTCATTTTCTCTCCGCACTGGCCGCTGCTTCGGTCGTTCCTGGAATGTCCTGGGCCCAGGGCCGGCCGATCCGGCTGATCGTTCCCTTCCCCCCGGGCGGCGCCACCGACATCACGGCGCGCGTGCTCTCCGAGCCGCTGGCCAAGATCCTCCAGCAGCCGGTGGTCATCGACAACCGCGCGGGCGCGGGCGGCTCCATCGGCATGGCCGAGGTGGCCCGCTCGGCACCCGACGGCCTCGCCTTCGGCGTGGCCACGCTGTCCACGCACGGCGTGAACCCGGCCGTCTACCAGAAGCTGCCCTACGACCCGGTCAAGGGCTTCGTGGCCGTGACCGAGCTGGTCAAGGCGCCGGGCGTGGTCGTCGTCAATCCGCAGGTGCTGCCGGTGAAGAGCTTCGCGGAACTCGTGAAGTACCTGAAGGCCAACCCGGGCAAGGTGTCCTACGCCTCGCCGGGCAACGGCACCATCGGCCACATGTGGGGCGAGCTCTTCAAGAGCAGCACCGGCACTTCGATGGTGCACATTCCCTACCGCGGCGCGGGCCCGGCGATCAACGACGTGCTCGCGGGCCAGGTGCCGGTGTACTTCGACCAGGTCGCCTCCTCGCTGCCGCACGTGAAGGCCGGCAAGCTGGTCGCGCTGGCCGTGTCCTGGAGCGGCCGGCTCGACGAGATGGCTCCCTGGTGGGCCGGCAGGACGACTTCCCGCGTGCCGACTCGCGCTGCTGTCTCGCGGACCGCACTGGCGAGCGCCGACCAGTCGCGCAGGGTCGTGAACTGGAGCGACCGCTGCTCGCGACCAGCGATTACATCAAAGCGAACGAAGAGACGGTCTATGCGT
>CAMLCW010000330.1 GCA_946478645.1 uncultured Variovorax sp. | reverse complement strand
CGTCGAGCAGGCGGCGCGCGGCCTGGGTGTTGGCCAGCACCGCGGTGAGCGGCTGGTTGAGCTCGTGCGCCAGTCCGGCCGAGAGTTCACCGAGCGCATTGAGCCGCGCCACCTGGCCGAGCCGCAGCAGCTCTTCGGCCCGGCGGCGCGCAATGCGCTGGCGCTGTGCGGCCCACAGGCCCGCGAGCAGCAGCGCCACCGCGGCGGCCCAGCCGGCCATGCGGCGCCACGGCAGCTCGGCCCAGCCGACCTGGCGCTCGGCCACCATCAGGAATGGCTGGCTCGGCGAGGCGAGCGCTTTCGAAAGACCGAAACGCCAGCCGTTGGCGGCCGGCTTGCCGGGCTGCAGCACCAGTTGCTGGCCTGCGTGCTGGAGGCTCAGGCGCACCGGGCTCGCCTGCGGCTTCATCGGCCAGTCATGCCACGGCACCGAGCCGGCCAGGTCGATCTCGAGCGCATAGCTGAACGGCGTCGCGCCCACCACGAGCAGGTAGCGGCCGTCGGCGAGGGCCAGCGAGGCCAGTTCGGCGTGGCGCGTGCTGCGTGAGCGGGCCTCGGCGGCCGCCAGTGCCTCGGCCTCGCTTGTGTCGGGCCAGGGCGCGTCGCGCATGCGGCGCTGCACCCGCAGGATCGACGAATACACCGACGGCAGCCGCTGCTCGGGTTGGCCGGCGTCGGCGCCGGGCTCCAGCAGCGCGAGCGTCGCGAGCACGGCGTCGTACTGCACCATCTGCTGGCTCAGGAGCCGGTGCGCAATGCGGGCATCGGTCTCGAAATCCTGCTGCAGTTGCGCGAGTTCGGCGCGCGCCAGCCACACCGCGCCCACGGCTGTGAGCGCCAGCCATGCCAGCCACCAGCCACCCCGTGTGCGCAACCACTGTTTCATGGCGCGGATTGTGCCCGGCGCGGCGGGGGCGGCCCCGCGTCGCCGAGAATGCGGGCCCAGAAATGACCGAACTGCAGGACCCCCTCTTTCCCGATCTCGCGCGCCCGCCCGAGGCGACCGCCGCAGCCCCGCAACAAGCCGAGCCGCCGGCGAAGAAGAAATCGCGCGGCGGCACGGTGGCTCCCGCGCCCACCGATCCGGCGCTGGTCGCGTTGGCTTCCGCGCTGCCGCCGGCCTTGCGGCTCGGCACCTCGTCATGGAGCTATCCGGGCTGGGCGAACCTGGTATGGGACGGCGACTACGCCGAATCGGCGCTCTCGAAGAACGGGCTCGCGGCGCTGGCGCAGCATCCGCTCTTTCGCACCGTGAGCCTGGACCGCAACTTCTACCGCGCGCTCACCGCGAGCCAGTACGCGCGCTATGCGGCCATGGTGCCCGACGACTTCCGCTTCGTGGTGAAGGCACCGAGCCTCGTGACCGATGCCACGGTGCGCGACGAAAGCGGCCGCGGCACGCAGGCCAACCCGGTGTTCCTGAACAGCGAGCTCGCGGTGCAGGAGTTCGTGCAGCCCGCGCTCGAAGGCCTGGGCCATCGCATCGGCGCGCTGGTGTTCCAGCTGAGCCCGATTCCTTCGCACCTGCTGGCCGACATGCCTGCGCTGCTGGCGCGCCTGGCGGCGATGCTCGCGGCGCTGCCGGCCCTTGCGCCCACCGCGCCCGATGCCGTGGTCGCGGTCGAGGTGCGCGACCCGCAACTGCTCTCGCCCGCGTTCGCGGCCATGCTGCGCAGCGTGGGCGCGACTTTCTGCATGGGCCTGCACGCCAAGATGCCGCCGATCGAGGAACAGCTGCCGATGCTGCGCGCACTCTGGCCCGGGCCGCTGGTGTGCCGCTGGAACCTGCACCGCCGGCACGGGCGCTTCGGCTACGAAGACGCCGAGAAGCTCTACGGTCCGTTCGACCGCATCGTCGATCCCGATCCCGAAACGCGTGCGGCGCTCGCGAAGGTGATCGCCGGCACCACCGGTGCGGGCCAGCGCGCCTACGTCACGGTCAGCAACAACGCCGAGGGCTGCGCGCCGCTGACGATCGCGTCGCTCGCGCGCGACGTGGTTGCTGCCGTCGCGCAGCGCTGACGACGCGGCTCAGGCGTCGAGCGCCAGGTACACCCGCCCGCCCTCGATCTTCACCGGGTAGCTGCGCAGGTCCTCGGTGAGCGGCGCGCACATCGCCTTGCCGCTGCGCACGTCGAAGCGACCCTGGTGCAGCGGACATTCGATCTCGTGGCCTTCGAGAAAGCCGTCGCACAGCCGCGCATGGCCGTGGGTGCAGATGTTGTCGGTGGCATGGATGCCGTCGTCGGTGCCGTAGAGCGCGATGTCGCGCCCCTGCACCTCGATGCCGATCACGTCGTCGGCCGGAACGTCGTCGACCGCCGCGGCGTCGACCCAGTTGGTGGTTGTGGTGTTCATGTGGTCGTTGCTGGCTCGGTCAGTTGTCGGGCTTGAGGCCGGCACGTTCGATCACCGGCTTCCAACGCGCGAGCTCGTCGGCCATGAACTTGGCCAGCGCCTCGGGCGTGCTGCCCACCGGGTCGAAATACGCGGTCTGCAGGCGCTGCTGCGTCTCGGGGTCTTTGAGCACCGCGGCGATCTCGCGGCTCATGCGCTGCACCACGTCGCTCGGCGTGCCCTTGGGCGCCATGTAGGCGAACCACGGCACGGCCTGGATGTCGGGAATGCCCGATTCGCGCAAGGTCGGCAGCTCGGGCAGCAGCGCCGAGCGCTCCGCCGAGGTGACGGCCAGTGCCTTGAGCCGGCCGGCCTTGGCCTGCGGCATCACGGTGACCGGCGGCAGGCAGGCGTAGTGCACGTCGCCCTGGATGATCGCGGTGACGGCCTGCCCCGACGAGGCGTAGGGAATGTGCACCGCGAACGACTGCGTCCTGGCCTTGACGAGTTCCACGCCCAGGTGCGAGATCGATCCATTGCCCGTCGATGCGAAGTTGTACTTGCCCGGGTTCGCCTTCATGGCGGCGAGCCAGCCCTTGACCGAATCGACGTTCATCGCGTTGGACACCGCGCACACGTTGGGCGTGGTGGCCGCGAGCGAGACCGGCACCAGGTCCTTGAACGGGTCGTACGGCAGGTTCTTGAAAAGCACCGTGTTGTAGACCAGCGGCGCGTTCACCGACAGCAAGAAGGTGTAGCCGTCGGGCTGCGCCTTGCTGACGGAATCGGTGCCCGAATTGCCGCCCGCGCCGGGCTTGTTTTCCACGATCAGCGGCTGCCCGATGCGTGCCGCGAGCTTGTCGTTGACGATGCGCGCGAGGATGTCGGGCGACGAGCCGGCCGCGAACGGCACCACGATGCGCACGGGGCGCTGCGGCCAGCCCTGTTGGGCGTGCGCGGCGGCGGCCAGCGCGAGGCCGGTGAAGACGGCGGCGAGGCGAAGGTGCTTCATGGCTGCGCCTCCACGTCGACCATGCCCTGATGGTCCTGTTGCTCGCGCGCGATGAAGCCCGCGATCAACGCGCGGTAGGCGGCCTCGACCACCTCGGGGTAAGCGCCCGCCTCTTCGGCCAGCGCGCGCACCTTGTCGATCACCTCTTGCTGGCGCTGCGGCGCCGAGACCTGGAAGGCATCGCGCTTGAAGCGCGCGGCGTCCTTCACGTAGCGGCCGCGTTCGGCCAGCAGCGCGACGATCTTGCGGTCGAGCGCGTCGATGTTCTGGCGCACCTCGGCCAGCGTGGCGCACAGGGGCCGGTAATCGGGGTCGACAAAGCGCCTGAGCGGCGCACCGCGGGTGTCGGGTTCTTTTTTCTCGGTCATGGTTCAGATCGGATAGATGATGGAATTCGGGATCATTTCGCTGTCGAACACGCACAGGCGCGACGCGAACTTGAGGCCCTCGGGCGTGGCGACCACCTTGTCGATGTAGCGCCCCACGTTGAACACGGTCGAGGGCCCGTCGAGCTTGGTGCGAAAGACCGCGTAGTTGGCCTCGCTGTGGATCGCGCCATCGTCGTCGACCCGGTGCACCACCGGCAGACCGACCACGTGCCGCTGGTAGTACGGATCGTGGAACAGCGTTTCCTTGATGCCGTAGACGCGGTCCTCGAGCATGCCGCGGCTCTCGAACGACAGCGTGGCCAGCGGCAGGCCGCGCGCATGGTTCTCGCGCGGCTGCAGCCGGTAGCTGCATTCATCAATGAAGAACGCGGGCCACAGGTCCCATTCGCCCGAATCGACCGCATGGGCGTAGGCCGCGTAAAGGCCGGCCAATTCGAGGTAGGCGTCGGCGTCGAGCTTCTTCGTCATGCCGCCTCCATCACGTCGCGCCAGTAGCGGTACATGCCGCGGATCAGCGTCTCGGTCACCATGTGGTCGGTGTTCGCTACCTCGCGCCCGCCGAGTTCCGCGAGCGTGCGGTGGAACGGCTTCTGCGCGAACCCTTCCTGCGAGAACTCGATCACCTCGCCATCGTCGGCCGACACGAAGCCCGCCGGGCCGAACAGGTTGGCCTGGCGCAGGCGCCGCTGGGTCATCTCGGCGGTGTCGTCCTCGAAGCCGAAATGCGTCCAGACGAAGTCGAAGGCATCGTGGCCCACGGGCTGGATGTGGCGCGTCGACACGCTGTTGACCTGCTGCTGCAGGATCAGGCTCGGGAACAGCGTCATCATCACGGCGGTCGGCCCGCCCCACCAGGGCTCGGGCACGATGTCGAGGAAGCGCGGGTCCTTGAGCTGCATGCTTTCCTTGAAGCTCGACACCTGCGTGACCTGCGCCGCCTTGCCCGCGCTGCCGCGTGTGGAAATCATCGCGGCATGGCGGCCGTGCGCATCCATCTTGAGCTCGGACTTGTTGTCGGCGCGCCAGAGCCCGAAGGTGACAAACCAGGTGTGCAGCAGGCCCGGGTGGTACGGGTCCTTGATGTTCTCCTGCATCAGCTTCCAGTTGCCCGGGATGCGCTGGCGGCTGTAGCCGAGGATGGTGAGCTTGCGGCCGTCGAACAGGCGGTCGAAGTAATGCAGGATGTCGGGGCCGAGAAAATCCTCGAACGATTCGATGCCGTGGTCGAACGACGCAAACACCACCCCGCCGCGTGACGCGACCTTGAGCTTGGTCAGGCCGTGGTCCTCGGTCTTGAAGTCGGCCGGCATGCCGCCGTGGACCTTGCCGTCCTGCTTCACGCCGCGCCGGAACGGCACGCCCTGCAGGTCGCCTTTGAGCGTGTAGTTCCACTGGTGGTAGGGGCAGACGAACTCCTTGCGGTTGCCATGGCGCTCGCGGCAGAACTGCATGCCGCGGTGCGCGCAGACGTTCTCGAACACATGGATCTCACCGGCCTCGTCGCGCGCCATGACCACCGAGCGCTCGCCGATCGCGGTGCGCTTGAAGTCGCCCGGGTTCGGGATCTCGGCTTCGAGGCCCACGTAGCACCAGTGCTTCTCGTAGAAGAAGCGCTGCAGCTCCTTCTTGTGCAGCGCCTCGTCGGTGTAGGCCATGAACGGGATGCGGCTGGTCTTGTCGCTCTCCCATGCGAGTTCGATGGGGAACACGTTCTGTGTCGTCGTCATCGCGGGTCTCCTTTCGTTCGAGTTGTTCAGGTGCCTTGCAGGTAGAAGGCGTCGGCGTGGATCTGCTCGGGCGCGAGCCCGCGGCTGCGCACGAGCTGCGTCACGGCCTCGACCATCGGCGGCGAGCCGCAGAGGTAGGCGCGCCAGCCCTCGAAGCCGCCGGGCCAATCGGCGCGGATGGCGTCGGTGATCAGGCCCAGGCGCTGGCCTTCGCGCGCCGGACCGGTGACGACCACCACGTGCACATTCAGCCCCGGATGCCGCGCCTGCAGCGCGCGCAGTTCGGCGAGGCCGTACACGTCCGCGTCGGAACGCACGCCCAGGTACAGGTGGATCGGCTGCATCAG
>CAMLCW010000329.1 GCA_946478645.1 uncultured Variovorax sp. | reverse complement strand
CCGCGCGCGCGTTCGCGCCACCACAGCACGAGCCCGCAGCCGAACACCACCAGCTGCGTACCGATCAGCAACGCGAAGCCGGCGAAGAAGGCCGAGGCCGTGGCCGCAGCGCCGGATCCCGCACCGCCGCCGTGCGACATCGCACCGATCACGCCGCCCATGAGCGCCGGCATGAAGCCGGCCACCAGGCTGCCCGCGCCGTTGGTCACGCCGAAGGCGCTGGCGGTGTGCTCGGGGCGCGAGCAGTACTGCACGGTGCTGGGAATCGCCGGGCTCTGCAGGCCCCAGAAGAAGTTGGCAACGACGAGACAGGAGGCCGCCACGTATGGATCGCGCGCATTGATGGCGAGCAGCACGGCGAGCGCAACGCCCGCGCTCGCCCCCATGAAGATGAGCGGCACGCGCTCGCGCCCGACCCGGTCGATCAGCACGCCGCCCACGAACACTGCGGCCACCGTGGCGTACTGCGGCAGCGAGGCCAGCCAGCCCATCTCGCGCAGCGAGAAGCCCCGCGCCTCGCGCAGGTAGGCCGGCAGCCAGTTGCTGCTGCCCCAGAGATACGCCAGCGCGGCCGAGGTCAGCAGCGTGACGACGAACAGGTTGCGCGTCTGGAGTGCGCCCTTCACGATGCCGCCCACGCGCGCCATCGCATCGCCGAACGACGAGGGCCGGATGCCGTCGGCCTGGCCCGCGGGCATGCGCACGAAAGCCAGCACCAGCGGAATGCCGAGCAGGATGTTCATGACGCCGAGCACATGGAAGGAGGTGTCCCAGGCGAAGTGCGCGAGCAGCAGGCCCACCAGCGGATAGCCGAGCGCCAGCCCGAGCCCGGTGCCCATGTTCACCAGTGCATTCGGCTTGCCGTTCTCGTCGCTGCGGAAGTGCGCCTTGATGTAAGCCGACGCCAGCGAGAACAGCGGCCCCTCCGACACCCCGAGCAACAGCCGCGAGGCCAGCAGCAGGCCGTAGCTGTGGAACATTGGCGACGCCCAGGTGACCACACCCCAGAGGATCAGCCCATAGATCAGGCTGCGCCGCACTCCGAACAGCGCCGAGCAGAACGGTGTGAGCACGAAGGCCGAGACCCCGTAGCCCAGCATGAAGGCCGTGGCGAGCAGGCCCTGGCGCACGCGGTCGTCGGCCGCGAGGCCCACGTGTTCGAGGAACGCGGCGTCGGTGATCAGCACCGCGATGTTGATGCGGTCCACATAGGAGATCGCGACGATCGCGAACAGCGTGAGGACGCCGTACCAACGGAGATGCTTGCTGGACTGCATGGGCGGTGCGAAGTGGGACTAGAAGATGTGGCGCATGCCGAACTCGGTGCCGCTCGAGGCGCGGTTCGGCGCGGTGATGGCGCCCGCGAGCGCGGCCGAGGCGCCGTTGCGGTTGCTGATGCGCGCCACGGTGGCATAGAGCGCGGTGCGCTTCGACAGGTTGTGCACGTAGCCGATGGCGAGCTTCGACGACGTCGGCTTCGCCAGCGCGCCCGCGGGTGCCAGCCGGTAGCGTGCATACGAGGCCTTGATCTCGCCCGCGCCGACCGGCAGCTGGAAGCCCACCAGCGCCCCCCGGGCGTCGGCCGCTCCCTTCGACTCCTTGTACAACTCGCTCGTGAGCCTGAGGTTCATCAGCGACGGGCCGAAGGAATAGGCGGCGCCGAGGTTGGTCACCCGCAGGTCGCCGCTCGCATAGCGCGTGCGGCCGGTGGCGAGCGCGACGTTCAGGCCGCCGCTCTGGTAGCCGATGCGCGCGCCGGTGTGCTCGCCGTCCTTCTCGGCGGACACCAGCGTGCCGGGCAGCACCGCCGTGGAGTTGTTCTCTCCCATCGCATACATCAGCTGGCCGTAGAAGCCGCCGAGATTGGCGGGCAGGAAGTACCCGATGCTGTTCGACGCACGCGTGCCGGTGGGCGCGACCAGCCCGCCGAGCCCCGAGAAATAGATCTGGTTGGCGCCGATGCCGCCGCCCGTCCCGAACGGATCGAAGATCGCGGTGTTCCAGAACGCAGGCACGTAGTCGCGGCCCACGCGCACCTCCCCGAAGGGGCCGGCCAGGCTGACCGTCGAGCGGCGGTTGAAGCTCATCCCGCCGGGCGTGCCGTTGCCGCTGGCCTGGTTGTTCGAGTTCGACGCGAAGCCCGTGCCGCTGTCGTTCTGCAGGCCCATCTCGAGCCAGAAGCTGGCCGAGTAGCCGCCCCCGAGGTCCTCGGTGCCCCGGAAACCGAGCCGGCTGAACATGTTGCCGCTGTTGCCGAGCTGCGTCTTGTGGGCCGATCCCTCGCCGCTGCCGCGCGTGTAGGCCACGGAGGCATCGACCACGCCGAAGAGCGTGACGGAGGATTGGGCCAGCGCTCCGCCAGCCGCGGTGGCCGCAGCCATCGCGATCAAATAGTTTTTCATGGATTGTCTCGGTTGGTTTTTCTCTCGGCCGTCTTGTGGGTTGTGGCCTCGTTCAGATGTCCAGCACCAGCCGCTCGCCCTTGCAGCGAGAGACGCAGATCATCATGGTCTTGTTGGACGCACGTTCGATCTTGGTGAGGATGCCGTCGTGGTGATCGACTTCGCCCTCGATCACCGCCGTTTCGCAGGCGCCGCAGACGCCTTCCTTGCAGCTGTGGTCGGGGTTGAGGCCAGCGTCGATCAGGCTGTCGAGGATCGACTTGCCCGGGGGCACTTCGACGTTCTTGCCGCTCTTGGCGCACGCCACCACGCAGGCTTGCGTGGCGCTGGGCGCCTCCACATGCACGGCGGCGAAGCGCTCGATGTGCGCGTTGGCGTAGCCCAGTTGCTCGCAGCTCTTTTCGAAGGCGTCGAGCATCGGCGTGGGGCCGCAGCAGTAATAGTGGCTGGTGGCGCCCTTGCCGGCCAACAGCGCTGCGAGGTCGGGCGGTGCGCCCTTCTCGTCGTCGAAGTGCCAGGTGAGCGGCACCGACCTTTCGGTGGCCAGCGCCTCGATGGCGTCGCAGAAGGCAGCTTCCTTGCGGGTGCGCGCGCAGTAGACGATTTCGACCGGCCGCCCGATGGCGACGAGCCGCTGCAGCATGCACCAGATGGGCGTCACGCCGATGCCGCCGGCCACGAGCACCGAGTGTCCGGCGCCCTCTTCCAGCCTGAAGTTGTTGCGCGGCGCCGAGATCGGCGGCGTCGTGCCCACGCGCAGCTGCTGGTGCACATAGCGCGAGCCGCCGCGGCTCTTGCGGTCGTTGAGCACGCCCACCACGTAGCGCTGCCGGTCGCTCGAGGGGTTGCACAGCGAGTAGCTGCGCACCAGGCCATTGGGCAGGTGCAGGTCGATGTGGGAGCCGGCCTCGAAGGCGGGAAAGTCCACCGCCGGCGTGGCCGGCCGGAACTCGACGCTGACGATGCCGTCGGCCTCGTAGCGCATGGTGTGCACGAGGGCGTTCAGCGTGGGAGAAGACATGGCGATGCTCGCTTGCTTGCAGTTCAGGCCGTGGCGGCCTCGGCGTCGGCCAACTGTGCTTGGGCCAGGTTGCGCATGTGGCGGCGCAGGCGGACGATGCCCAGGTCGTGCTGGTACAGGTTCTCGTGCTGGTTGGCGTCGGCTTCCATCTCTTCGAGCATCACGCGGTCCTGCTCCAGCACATGCCAGTGACGCGCCTCGAGGCGGTTCTTGTAGAGGAAGCGCCAGGTATCGCGCTCCCAGCCCGGTGCCAGCTTGCGTACCCGCCAGAAGAAGGTGGCGGTCATGCCGTTGGCCATCGGCGAGAAGGCGCCGATGATGATGAAGTTGCCGCCGGGGCCGCCGGTCTTCGGATACGGAATCTCCAGCCGCATCCAGTGCATGCCGGTGTCGGCCCACTCGGTCCAGTCGAAGTTGACGTTGCGCTGGCCTTCCTTCTCGAACACGAAGCCGATGTCGGTCTGCCGGATGCCGAACTTCGCGCTCGAGTCGCCTTCGGCCATCGAGTGCGACTGCTTGTGCAGGTACGTGCCGTGCATCGGGTCCATCACGTTGTCGAGCACGTAGCGGTAGTCGCCCTTCCACTCCGTGTAGCACAGGAAGTTGGAATACTGGGCCTCGTCGGTCAGCTGCTCGGGCAGCACCAGCGGCGGCGGCACGTCGACCGGCTCCTTCGCGTTGTAGAGGAACACGGCCCCCGCGCGCTCCTGCACATGGAAGTGGCGCGTGGCACGCGAGCCTTCGAGCTTGCAGCCCGGGCTGCCGGGCACGCGCGTGACCACGCCGTCGTGGCGCACCTCGACGCCGTGGTAAGGGCACGAGAGACGATCGCCCAGCACCACGCCCTGCGACAGCGGCGCGCCGCGGTGCGGGCAGCGATCCTCGAGCGCATGCAGCACGCCTTCGCCGTCGCGCCACAGCGCGATCTTGCGGCCGAGGCGGCGCAGGGAGATCGGGTTCTCCTTGATGAAGTGCGAGGGGCAGACCGGATACCAGAGGTCTTTCAAACCGATCTCGAGCAGGTGATCGACCGGATCGGCGGGAACGGGATGGATGGCGATGGTCATGATGGTTTCTCCTCAGGCGGCCAGCGCGGCCATTTCCTTGCGGTACAGCGCCTCGGTCCATGCGAGGCCGCCCGGCGTGGCCAGGCCGCTGTCGTTCAGGCGCTGCACCAGGCCCGGCAGGTCGTGGATGCCGTCGGCATAGGCGCGTTCGATCACGTCGCCGAGCAGGTCTTCGTAGGTGGTCGCGGGGCGCTGGCGCGCCTGGTGCGGTTGGAGATAGCGGTCTTGTTGCATCGTGAGCCTCCGTGGAGCGAGGGGAAAAATCTCAGGCCGTGACAGCAGCGACGGCGCCCTGCGCCGGCACGCCCAGTGGCACGGCCCAGGCGTCGTAGGCATACACCCAGTCGGCGTTGCCGCCTTCGCGCAGCCAGTTGTTGCCGCGCGAGCCGAGCTGCACCTGGCTGGCGCGCTCGATGCGCGCGGTCTGGTAGGCCTGCAGCGCGGCGGGAATGCCGGCCATCGCCACGCCTTCGAGATGGCGCGACAGCACCACGGCGTCCTCGATGGCCATGCCGGCGCCCTGTGCCATGAACGGCAGCATCGGGTGCGCGGCATCCCCCAGCAGCGCCATGCGGCCCTGCACCCAGGCGGGCATCGGGTCGCGCTCGTACAGCGCGGTCTTCAGCACCGTGTCGCAGGCGTCGAGCAGCGCGCGTGCCTCGGGGTGGTAGGCCACGTACTGCTCGCGCAGCTCGTCGACGCTGCCCGGCGCGGTCCACGACTCGAGGTGCCAGGTGTCCTGCGGCGTGGTCGCGAAGATGAAGATGTCCTTGCCGCGGTTCAGCGGGAAGGTGACGATCTGGCTCTGCGGGTTCGGGCCCCACCACTTGGTGAAGGCGCCCAGGTTGGGCACGCCCGCCACGCGCTCGGCCGGCACCACGGCGCGGTAGGCGACGATGCCTGTGAAGCGCGGGCTCTCGGCGCCGAACATCGCGGTGCGCACGCCCGAGTGGATGCCGTCGGCGCCGATCAGCACGCCCACGCGGGCGCTGGTGCCGTCGCTGAACGACAGGGTCACGCCCCGCGCGTCGGCCGCGATGGTCTCGGCGCGCTTGCCGAGCGCCACGCGCTCGGCGGGGAACATGTCGGCCAGCGCGGCCAGCAGGTCGGCCCGATGGATGGTGAGCTGCGGCGCGCCGTAGCGCCGTTCGGCCGAGTCGGCCATCTCCAGGCGCGAGGTTTCTTCGCCGCTGTCGTAGGTGCGGCTGATGCGGTGCGACGGGCGGGCCGCCGTCACGCGGGCGGCGTCGCCCACGCCCAGGCCGTCGAGTGCGCGCACGGCGTTCGGCGTGAGGTTGATGTCGGCGCCGACGCGGGCGAACTGTTTGGCCTGCTCGAACACGACCACGTCGTGCCCG
>CAMLCW010000328.1 GCA_946478645.1 uncultured Variovorax sp. | reverse complement strand
GGCCGCGCCACCCCGAGCTTGCGCAGCGCGCGGTGGAAGTTGCTGCGGTCCATGCCGGCCTCGCGCGCCGCGTCGGCCACACGTCCGCGGTGCCTTGCCAGCGCCTCGACGAGCCAAGCGCGCTGGAACGCTTCGGTGGCTTCGCGCAGCGTGCCGCGGCCCGTTACGGCGGCAGTGGCGGCGGCCGGCGCGATGGCGGCAGAAGGCTCTGCCATCGTTGGCGCTGCCGCCGCGGCATCGAGCGCAAGGTGATGCGGCTCGATCGCCGTCCAGCGGGCGCCGCGGCGCTGCTCGGTGAAGGCCCTGAGCGACGCGCGGCTGATCACATGCTCGAGCTCGCGCACATTGCCGGGCCAGCGGTGCGCAAGCAGCGCGGCCTTCGCGGCCGGCGACAGCCGCAGGTTGCGCGCACCCAGCCGGTGCTGGTTCTCTTCGAGGAAGCCGCCGGCCAGCGCGACCACGTCGCGCCCGCGCGCACGCAGCGGCGGCACCAGCAGCGGATACACCGAGAGCCGGTGGTAGAGGTCGGCGCGAAAACGCCCCTGCGCGATGGCGGCGGGCAGGTCGCGGTTGGTGGCCGCGATCACGCGCACGTCGACCTTGAGCGTTCGGTCGCTGCCGGGCCGCTGCACCTCGCCGCTTTGCAGCACGCGCAACAGCTTGGCCTGCACGCCCAGCGGCAGTTCGCCGACCTCGTCGAGGAACAGCGTGCCGCCGTCGGCGAGTTCGAACTTGCCGCTGCGGTCCTGCACCGCGCCCGTGAAGGCGCCGCGCTTGTGGCCGAACAGTTCGCTGTCGGCCAGCGATTCGGGCAGCGCCGCGCAGTTCACCTGCACCAGCGGCGCATCACCGCGCCGCGAACGCGCATGCAGGCGCTGCGCGACCAGGTCCTTGCCGACGCCGGTCTCGCCGAGCAGCAGCACGGTCAGATCCGATGCCGCCACGGTGTCGATCTCGCTGCAGAGCTGCTTCATCGCGGGGCTGTTGCCGAGCAGTTCGCGCGGCGCGCCGCGGCCCGCGCGCAGTGCCTGCACCACGGCCTGCTCGCGCATGGCGCGCGCCGCCATGTCGTCGATGGTCTGCGCCGCCTCGATGCCGGTCTCGACCAGCGCCACCAGCGCATCGAGCTGCGCCGGGCTCACCGCCTCGAAGGTGCCGGGGTCGAGCGCGTCGAGCGTGATCAGGCCCCACACCGCGCCCCGCAGCCTGAGCGGCGCGCCCATGCAGTCGTGCACCGGCAGCAGCGTCGGCTGTCCGGCGACGAGGCCATCGTACGGGTCGGGCAGACCGCAGTCGTGCGCAAAGCGCAGGCCGCGCCCGCTCTCGAGCAGGCGCGCAAAGCGCGGATGCGCGGCCACCGGAAACTGGCGCCCCAGCGTCTCGTCGCTGAGCCCGTCGACCGCGAGCGGGCGCAGCACCTCGCCCTCGAGCCGCAGCAGCGCCGCCGCGTCGCAGCGCACGAGCCCACGTGCGGCGGCCAGGAGCGCGCGGAAGCGCTGGCCTTCCGCGGCGGCATTCGTGGTCAATTCGACACTTGCTGTGGTCATCAATGCAACACCCAATTTGTGGTGAATTTGACCACGCCTAAAAATCCCCAGCCGCGGCAGGCACTTGCGAATGCCTGCGAGCTGGCACGGAACGTGAGAGAGAAGAGGCATCCCTCACCTTCGTTCAAAGGACTTCCAGATGACCCCCCAGACCATTGCCATCGTCAAGGCCACGGTGCCCGCGCTGCAGGCGCACGGCGAGGCAATCACCCGCCACTTCTACCAACTGATGTTCGACCGCCATCCCGAGGTGAAGGCCTTCTTCAACGAAGCACACCAGGCCCAGGGCAGCCAGGCGCGCGCGCTCGCGGGCGCGGTGCTGGCCTATGCGCAGCACATCGACCGCCTCGACGAGATCGCGGGCGCGCTGCCGCGCATCATCCAGAAGCATGCCGCGCTCGGGGTGCTGCCCGAGCACTATCCGATCGTCGGTGCCTGCCTGCTGCAGGCCATCAAAGAGGTGCTCGGCGAGGCGGCGACCGACGACGTCATCGCGGCCTGGGGCGAGGCCTACCAATCGCTCGCGGCGCTGCTGATCGGCGCGGAGGAAGAGGTCTACCGCGCCAACGCCGCGCAGCCCGGCGGCTGGCGCGGCACGCGCGAATTCCGCGTGGCGCGGCGCGAGGACGAGAGCGAGATCATCACCTCGTTCTACCTCGCGCCGACCGACGGCGGGCCGCTGCTCGCGTTCACGCCGGGCCAGTACCTCACGCTCGTGCTCGAGATCGACGGCGAGCCGCTGCGGCGCAATTATTCGCTGTCCGATGCGCCCGGCAAGCCGTTCTACCGCATCAGCGTGAAGAAGGAAGAGGGCGGGCGCGCCTCGAACTGGCTGCATGCGTCGGCCACGGTCGGCACCCGGCTGCAGGTGCAGGCGCCTTGCGGCGACTTCGTGCTGCAGCCGGCCTCCGCGGACGGCGCGTCGGCCACGCGCCCGCTGGTGCTCGTGACGGGCGGCGTGGGCATCACGCCCGCGATGAGCATGCTCGAATCGGTCGCGCACACGGGCCGACCGGTGCACTTCATCCACGCGGCGCGGCACGGCGGCGCGCACGCATTTCGCGCGCGCGTCGACGCGCTCGCGGCGCGGCACCGCAACGTGAAGCCGCTCTATGTGTACGACGCGCCGCGCGACGCCGACCAGCCGCATGCGACCGGCTTCGTCACGCGCGAACTGATCGCCCAGGCGCTGCCCGAGGACCGCGACGTCGACCTGTACTTTCTCGGCCCCAAGCCGTTCATGAAGGCGGTCTATGCGCACGGGCTGGCGCTCGGGGTGCCGAAGCAGCAGCTGCGCTACGAGTTCTTTGGGCCGCTGGAGGCGCTGGAAGCCTAGAGGCCGGCGCACGCGCGCGAGCGCATTTCCTACAGCGCTTCGGCATCTCGCTGACACTACGCGCCGCGCCCGCGTTGCAGTCTGGTCTCTCGATGTGGCGCGCTCCTCGGGGCGGATGCCGAACGGTGCTTCAAAGCAACCAGCGAGCACGATGCGCAACGGACCCGACACACCGGCAGTCAGACCCAACGAGCCAGTCTCCTGGGCGAGCGCATGGTGTGAAAAGCCCGCCACATCCCTTTTTTCTGCGCCGCCGCCCGACGGGCGTCGCGGCATGAGCCAAGGAGCATCCGATGACCAGCAACAAGACCCTGCTCGACGGCGCCAAGGTCGCGATCCTCGTGACCGACGGCTTCGAGCAGGCCGAGATGACCGAGCCGCGCAAGGCGCTCGACGCCGCCGGCGCCGCGACACGGATCGTGTCGCCCAAGGACACCGTCGTGCGCGGCTGGAAGCACCACAAACCGGCCGACGAGTTCAACGTCGACATCCCGCTGTCGCAAGCGGCCGCGCACGAATTCGACGCGCTGCTGCTGCCCGGCGGCGTGATGAACCCCGATGCGCTGCGCATCGACGAGACGGCCATTGCCTTCGTGCGCGACTTCGTGAAGGCCGGCAAGCCGGTGGCGGCGATCTGCCATGGCCCCTGGACGCTCATCGAGGCCGATGCGGTCCGCGGCCGCACCATGACTTCTTGGCCGTCGCTGCGCTCCGACCTGACGAACGCCGGCGCGAAATGGGTCGACCGCGAAGTGGTGGTCGACGGCCCCCTCGTCACCAGCCGCAAGCCGCAGGACCTGCCGGCCTTCGACCGCGAGATGGTGCGGCTGTTTGCCGACGCACTGGCGGCGCACGCGTGACGGGTGGCGCATGACGGTCCAGTGGGACGAACTCCGCGTCGCCTACGAAGCCTGGCGCGGCGAGCGCGACAAGCACGACCGCTGGATGACGGCGATCGCGGCCGGCGAGCCCTTCGACAAGGCGGCGCTGCAGCGTGACCTCGACGAGCTCGAGGCGCGACACAAGGTGTTCCTGGAGAAGATCAGGCCTTTCGTGCAGTGAGCTGGGGTGGCTGTGGGCGCGTGGCCGACCACACGCTCTGCCGCTCGCCCTGCATCTGCCGGCGCGCCGTGGCGCGCGCCATCGTGACGAACGCCATCGCGCCGACAACGGCCACCAGGTCGACACCCAGTGCGGCGGCATCGCGATGGGCCCAGAGCCCGCTGCCGGGCCACAGCACCCCGACCAGCGTGGCCAGCGGTATGGCGAGCGTCGCGGCGGCAGCAAACCACAGCAGCTCGACCGCCGCGCGTGCCGCGCCGCGCGCGCAAGCCCATGCCACGCAACCAGCGAACACGCCGAGGTACACGCTGCGGTGCCATGCGTCGAGATCGGCCACATGGCCATGGAGCCACTTGCCTGCGGCGATGCCGAGCGAGAGGCCGGCGACGCAGCCCAGGCACACGCCGACCGTCGCGGCGGCCATCCACCGCGTAGAGCGCTTCTGCACCATCGCGGCGTCGGGCCGGCGCCGGTCGGCGCGGCGCCGCGACTCGATCCAAAGCAGGTTGCCCGAGTAGAAGAGGAAGGCACCAGCCAGGCCGAGGAAGAAATAGCCCCACCGCACCGGGCTGCCGCCGTAGGTGCCGAAGTGCAGCGAGAAAAAGGCCGAGACCGAAGCCATCCATCCCGACTGGCGGCCCGCGAGGTATTCGGTGTGGCGCACGCCGCCATCGACGGCGCTCACGAGCACATGCCCGCCTTCGGCCGAGCGCGGCATGCAGCATGGCTGTGCGCCCGTGACCCAGGCCACGCCGCCCGCGGTGCCCGCGCCGCGGAATCGCACCGCGTGCGCCTCGAGCCCCGGTACTTGCGCCTGGACGCGCGCGAGCAGGGCCGCGGGCGGCAGCGCGGCCGCGGGCGCGGCGTCGGGAGGCACGGCGGCGAACGGGCCGCTCGCGCTCCAGATCTGCTCGAAGCGGTCGCCGTACACCGCGGCCTTCTGCGCGTCGTAGATGACGTCGTGCAGGCCGAAGACCACCGCGCTCAGCGCCATCACCACGTGGAACGGCAGGCTCACGATGCCGATGACATTGTGCGCATCGAGCCACATCCGCTTGAGATTGCGCCCGACGCGAAACGCGAAGAAGTCTTTCACCAGCGTGGGCCACAGCACGATCACGCCCGAGACGATCGCCACCATGTAGAGGGCGCTCACTAGGCCCATCAGCGCGGTGCCGAGTTCGAGATCGACCGGCAGGCCGGCGGTGCGATGCACCACGTCCACGAACTCGCCAATGTCCGTCTCGCGCTGCGCGCGCACCTGCAGCGCGCCGTCGGGCGCGAGGGTGGCCGACCAGGGTTGCTGCGGCGGTTCGCCGCGCGGCTTCCAGGTCATGCGGTGCGGCTGGTGCACGCCGTCGCCGAGGTGCAGCGTGAAGTCGGCGCGCGCGTCGGGGCGCGCCGCCAGTGTGGCGGCCACGAGCGCGTCGGCCGCGGCCAGGTCGCCCGACGTGGCCTCGACTGGCGGGGCCGCCCACCGGGCCAGCGGCCCCTTGAACATCGTGAGCGCACCGGCATAGAACGCGATGAACAGCGCCAGGCCGGCGACGATGCCGCTCCAGGTGTGGACGATCTTGTAGGTGCGAAGGGTGTCGGCGCGCATCGTCGGTGGAAAAGGAAGGAAGCCGCGCCTCAGCCCGCGGCCAGGCGCACCAGCGCCAGTGCGCCGAAAGCCAGCACGTTGGCGGCGCTCAGCCACAGGCAGGCGCGCATGGCGCTGCCAAAGAGAAAGACCGTGCTGAGTACGCCGAGCCACAGCGGCGGCACGATCCACATGTTGAACTGGTACTTGTTGAGCGGCGCCAGCCCGCCGGGGCCGACCCATGCGAACAGCCCCGACAGCGCGATCGCGAGGCCGAAGCCGAGAACCGTGCCGGCAAGGCTCTTCGAGAGCCATGCCGCGCGCGACTCATTCCGCGCCATGCGAGGCTCC
>CAMLCW010000327.1 GCA_946478645.1 uncultured Variovorax sp. | reverse complement strand
GTGAACATGGTGTACAGGCGCGCGGTGTCGGCGCCGTACTTCTCGATCAGGTCCTGCGGATCGACGCCGTTGCGTTCGCTCTTGCCCATCTTGCCGACACCGCCGTACTCGAGCTGCGTGCCGTCGGCCAGCGTGCCGCCGGTGATGCGGCCCTGCGCGTCGAGCACCGGCGTCACGTCCGAGGGCGGGAAGTAGTCCTTGCCGCCTTTCTCCCCGCGCCGGTAGTAGATGTGGTTGAGCACCATGCCCTGCGTGAGCAGCTTGCTGAAGGGCTCGTCGACCTTCACCAGGCCGAGGTCGCGCATCACCTTGGTCCAGAAGCGCGCGTACAGCAGGTGAAGGATGGCGTGCTCGATGCCGCCGATGTACTGGTCCATCGGCATCCAGTAGTCGGCGCCGCCGGCCACCATGGCCTCGTCGTTCTTCGGGTCGCAGTAGCGCATGAAGTACCACGAGCTGTCCACGAAGGTGTCCATGGTGTCGGTCTCGCGGCGCGCGGGCTTGCCGCACACGGGGCAGACCACGCCGGCATGGAAGCCCTCATGCTTGGCGAGCGGATTGCCCGAGCCGTCGGGCACGCAGTCGGTCGGCAGCACCACGGGCAGGTCTTTTTCGGGGACCGGCACCGCGCCGTGCGCGTCGCAGTGGATGATCGGGATCGGCGTGCCCCAATAGCGCTGGCGGCTCACGCCCCAGTCACGCAGGCGCCACGTGGTCTGCAGCCCGCCCAGGCCTTTCTGGCCGAGCGCGTGCGCCACGGCGGCAACGGCCTCCTTGTGGCGCATGCCGCTGAAGTTGTCGGAGTTGATGGTCACGCTGCGCTGCCCGGATTCGTCCTTCAGGGCGTACCAGTCCTGCCACCGGTGGTAGTCGAAGTCCGGCTCGTCGTCGACCAGCACCACCTGGATGATCTCGATGCCGTACTTGTTGGCGAACGCGAAATCGCGCTCGTCGTGCGCGGGCACGCCCATCACGGCGCCGTCGCCGTAGCTCATGAGCACGTAGTTGCCCACCCACACCGGCACCAGTTCTTCGGTGATCGGATGGCGCACGCTGAGCCCGGTGGGCACGCCCTTCTTCTCCTGCGTGGCGAGCTCGGCCTCGGTGGTGCCGCCGGCCTTGCATTCCTCGATGAAGGCCGAGACCTTCGGATCGCGCGTGGCGGCATGCATCGCGAGCGGATGTTCGGGCGCGACGGCGCAGAAGGTCACGCCCATGATGGTGTCGGCGCGGGTGGTGAACACGTACATGCGGCCGTCCTGGATCAGGTTGCCGCTCGCGTCCTTGATGTCGTGCGTGAAGGCGAAGCGCACGCCCTCGCTCTTGCCGATCCAGTTCTCCTGCATCAGCTTGACGCGCTCGGGCCAGCCCGGCAGCTTGTGCTGCGTGTGCTCGAGCAGCTCTTCGGCGTAGTCGCTGATCTTGAGGTAGTAGCCGGGGATCTCGCGGCGCTCGACCGTGGCGCCGGTGCGCCAGCCCTTGCCGTCGATCACCTGCTCGTTGGCCAGCACGGTCTGGTCGACCGGGTCCCAGTTGACGACCTGGGTCTTGCGGTAGGCAATGCCCTTCTCGAGCATCTTCAGGAACAGCCACTGGTTCCACTTGTAGTAGCTCGGATCGCAGGTGGCGACCTCGCGGCTCCAGTCGATCGCCAGGCCCATGGCCTGGAGCTGACCGCGCATGTAGTCGATGTTCTCGTAGGTCCACTTGGCCGGCGGCACGCCGTTCTTGAGCGCCGCGTTTTCGGCCGGCAGGCCGAAGGCGTCCCAGCCCATCGGCATCAGCACGTTGTAGCCGCTCATGCGCAGGTAGCGCGTGAGCATGTCGTTGATCGTGTAGTTGCGCACATGGCCCATGTGCAGCTTGCCGCTCGGGTACGGCAGCATCGAGCAGGCGTAGTACTTCTTGCGGCTCGCGTCCTCGGTGACGCGGTAGGCATCGGCGGCGCTCCATTGCGCCTGGGCAGCGGACTCGACGTCGCTGGGTTTGTAGCTGGGGTTCATGACGGTTCGGCAGGGGCCCGGCGCGGGGTGGCCGGGGAAGGCGGATTATCGCCCTGGCGCCGCCCGCTCGGCCGGGGGCGGCGCGGGTGCCCATTCGTCGCCAAGGAGCTCGGGTTCGGCGAAGGCCTGGAGCCGGGCGAAGTGGTACTCGAAGTCTTCACGGTAGAAGAGCCCCGCGAGGCCCCCGGCCAGGCGCCGCGCCCCGTCGCTGATCGCGGGAATGTCGCCCGAGACCGTGCCATGCGACAGCGCCGCCGGATAGCAGAAGCAGTGGATCCGGTCGAGCCCCGGGCAGGCGTCCGGCGTGCGGGCCTGGAATTCGAACACGGGCCCGAGGTCGGGCGAATCGGCCAGTTCCTGGTCCTCGTCGCCGGGCGCGGGCACGAAGCGCTCGCCCCAGGTGCGCACATGCGGTGCGATGGCGGCGAACTCGGGGCGCTGCGCCCAGTCGACCTTGAAGCCGGTCGAGACGATGAGGAAGTCGACCACGAAGTCGCCGCGCGGCGTGACAACGCGCAGTGCGCCGCCCTGCGCCTCGACCGCCTGCACGGGGCAGCCGAAATTGAAGAAGGCGTTGGGATGGCGCGACACGCGCAGCGTGCTGCCATGCGGCGGCGGCACGTTGAGCACGTTGATGTAGTGGCGCAGGCGCCACTTGGCTTCGTCGGGCAGGTCGTAATGGCCCTGGGTCAGGCCGGGCACGCCCGCGCCCTTGGACTTGTTGACGCGCGGCAGGTCGGGCCGGCGGATCAGCAGCTCGACGCTGTGCGCGCCGGCCTCGAGCGCCGTGGCCGCGCTGTCCATCGCCGACGAGCCGGCGCCGACGATGCCGACCCGCAGGCCCGCGAGGCGGCCGTAGTCCATCTCGTCGGACGAGTGCGCCCACCGCCCGCGCGGCAGCGCTTCGACGAAGGCCGGCACCGCGGGGCCGCCGAGCCCGTCGCGCCCGGTCGCGAGCACCACGCGGCGCGCGAGCACGTGCTCCGGCATGCCCGCGGGCGCGCGCAGGTCGAGCCGCACCGGCCCGGCCGCGGACAGCGGCGCGATGCGCGTGACCGCGGTGTCGTTGCGCACATCGACCGACATCACGCGCCGGTACCAGCGCAGGTAGTCCATCCATTGCAGCCGCGGGATCTTGTCGAGCCGGCCCCAGGCCTCGGCGCCGAACTGGGCCTCGAGCCAGGCCCGGAAGGTCAGCGCCGGCAGGCCCAGCGCGGGGCCGGTCAGCTCCTTGGGCGAGCGCAGGGTTTCCATGCGCGCGGTGGTGGCCCACGGCCCCTCGAAGCCGGCCGGCGCGCGGTCGAACACCACGGCGTGAATGCCCTGCTGCGCCAGCGCGGCCGCCGCGGCGAGCCCGGCCTGACCGCCGCCGACGATCACTACGTCGAGCACCGCCTCGCCCTCGTGCGCAGAGGCCGGCATCCAGGCGCGCGCGGGCCAGCCCAGGCACGCCAGGTCTTTGGCGAGCCGCTGCTCGAGCGCGGCAAGGCCTTCGGGCGGTGGGGAAACGGGAGCGGGGGCAGCGTCGGTGGTCATCTGACAGAAAAACGGGAATGGCGGGGACGTCGTCGCGCGGCGCGCGCATGCAGTGTAGAAAGCTTCGCCATGCGGCCGGGCCCGGATCTCGCATGCACCCTGATTTTTCCAGACCAAGGACAGCATGCATCTTCCCGAACGCGAAGTCCGCGCCCTGATGCGCGCGGAGCACGGCGACCCGTTCGCCGTGCTGGGGCCGCACGAGACGCGCGAGGGCCTGCAGGTCCGTGCGCTGCTGCCCGGCGCAACCAGCGTGGCCGTGGTGCACACGCGCACGGGTTGGCCGCTCGCGCTGCTGTCGCGGCACGGGGACTCCGACCTGTTCGCCGGGCTGGTGCCCGCGGCCGAGGCGCTGCTGGGCTATTCGCTCGAGGTCGACTGGGGCACGCACAGCACACGGCTCGACGATCCATACCGTTTTCCGTTCGTGCTCGGCGAAACCGACGTCTGGCTGCTTGCCGAAGGCACGCACCTGCGGCCGTGGGAGCAGCTCGGTGCGCACCTGCGCGAGATCAACGGCGTGAAGGGCGTGGCCTTCGCGGTCTGGGCGCCGAATGCGCGGCGCGTCTCGGTGGTCGGCGACTTCAACAACTGGGACGGCCGGCGGCACATGATGCGGCTGCGCCGCGAGTGCGGCGTCTGGGAGATCTTCGCGCCGCAGGTGGCCGCTGGCGACGCCTACGAATTCGAGATCCTTTCGGCCCAGGGCGACGTGCTGCGCAAGGCCGATCCGTACGCCTTCTCGGCGCGCCTGCGGCCCGAGACCGCCTGCGTCGTGGCGCCGCTGCCCGCGCCGGTGGCTCTGCCGCCCGGCCGCGCCGCCGCCAACGACCGCCATGCGCCGATCAGCATCTACGAGGTGCACCTCGGCTCGTGGCGGCGCAAGAACGATGGCCGCGACTGGCTCGACTACCGCGAGCTCGCCGACACCCTGGTGCCCTACGCGCGCGACATGGGCTTCACCCATATCGAGCTGCTGCCGGTCAGCGAGCATCCGTTCGACGGCTCGTGGGGCTACCAGCCGATCGGACTGCATGCCCCGACCTCGCGCTTCGGCACGCCCGGCGACTTCCGCCATCTGGTCGAGGCAGCGCATGCCGCCGGCCTCGGCGTGATCCTCGACTGGGTGCCCGCGCACTTCCCGACCGACGCGCACGGCCTCGGCCGCTTCGACGGCACCGCGCTGTACGAATACGCCGATCCGCGCGAGGGCTTCCACAACGACTGGCAGACGCTGATCTTCAACTACGCGCGCACCGAGGTGCGCAACTACCTCGTCGGCAACGCGCTCTACTGGCTCGAGCGCTACGGCGTCGACGGCCTGCGCGTGGACGCGGTCGCCTCCATGCTCTACCGAGACTACAGCCGCAAGCACGGCGAATGGGTGCCCAACGCCGCCGGCGGGCGCGAGAACCTCGAGGCCATCGATTTCCTGCGGCGCATGAACCACGTCGTGGGCACCGAGCGCCCCGGCGCCTTCACCGTGGCTGAGGAATCGACGAGCTTCCCCGGCGTCACGCGGCCGCCCGGGGCGGGCGGCCTCGGCTTTCACTTCAAGTGGAACATGGGCTGGATGAACGACACGCTGGCCTATGCCGGCACCGACCCGGTCCATCGCCGGCACCACCACGCGCAGATCACCTTCGGGCTCATGTATGCGCACAACGAGAACTTCGTGCTGCCGCTGTCGCACGACGAGGTGGTGCACGGCAAGGGTTCGATGATCACGCGCATGCCCGGCGATGCCTGGCAGAAGTTCGCGGGATTGCGCAATCTGTACGGCTATCTCTGGGCCTATCCGGGCAAGAAGCTGCTCTTCATGGGCGGAGAGTTCGCGCAGGAGGCCGAGTGGAACGCCGACCGCAGCCTCGACTGGCACCTGCTCGCGCATGCGACGCACCAGGGCGTGCGGCGGCTGGTGCGCGACCTCAACAATGTGTACCGGCACTTTCCGGCGCTGCACGAGCTCGACACGGAGCGCGCGGGCTTCGAATGGACGGTGCATGACGATCGGGCGCAGTCGGTGTTCGGCTTCGTGCGGCGCGGGCGCGACGGGTCCTTCGTGGTGGTGGCGTGCAACTTCACGCCCGTGGTGCGGCACGGGTACCGGCTTGGCGTGCCGGCGGGCGGGGACTATCGCGAGGTGATCAATACCGATGCCGAGGTGTACGGGGGCAGCGGGGTGCACAACGATGTGGTTCGGGGTGAGGCGGTGCCTTGGCATGGAAAATCGCACTCGATGAATGTGACCTTGCCGCCGTTGGCTACTGTGATGTGGGTGTTGGTTTGAGTTGTCTGTTTTGTTTTTCTTTCCGGGGCCGGGTTTCGCCCCGGCGGGCGACTCACTTTCTTTTGCTTCGCCAAA
>CAMLCW010000326.1 GCA_946478645.1 uncultured Variovorax sp. | reverse complement strand
CGCCGGTGAGCACCGCGATGTCCTCGAGCATCGCCTTGCGGCGATCGCCGAAGCCGGGCGCCTTCACGGCCGCGACCTTGAGCACGCCGCGCATCGAGTTGACCACCAGCGTCGCGAGCGCCTCGCCCTCGACTTCCTCGGCCACAATCAGCAGCGGCTTGCCGGCCTTGGCCGCGGCCTCGAGCACCGGCAGCAGCTCGCGGATGTTCGAGATCTTCTTGTCGTGCAGCAGCACGAGCGGATCGTCGAGGTGCGCAACCTGCTTCTCGGGGTCGTTGATGAAGTAGGGGCTGATGTAGCCGCGGTCGAACTGCATGCCCTCGACCACGTCGAGCTCGTTGTCGAGCGACTTGCCGTCCTCGACGGTGATCACGCCTTCCTTGCCGACCTTCTCCATCGCATCGGCAATGATCTTGCCGATGGCCTCATCGGCATTGGCCGAGAGCGCGGCCACCTGCGCGATCTCGCGGCCCGTGGAGATGGGCTTCGAGAGCTTGCGCAGCTCTTCGAGCACCGCAGCCGTGGCCTTGTCGATGCCGCGCTTGAGGTCCATCGGGTTCATTCCCGAGGCCACGTGCTTCATGCCCTCCTGCACGATGGCCTGCGCCAGCACGGTGGCGGTGGTGGTGCCGTCGCCGGCCACGTCGGCCGTCTTCGAGGCCACCTGCTTCACGATCTGCGCGCCCATGTTCTCGAACTTGTCGGCCAGCTCGATCTCCTTGGCCACCGACACGCCGTCCTTGGTGATGGTCGGCGCGCCGAAGCTGCGCTCGAGCAGCACGTTGCGGCCTTTCGGGCCGAGCGTCACCTTCACCGCATCGGCCAGGATGTTCACGCCCGCGACGATGCGCTGGCGGGCGTTGTCATGGAATCGGACGTCCTTGGCAGTCATTTGTTCGTCACTCCTTTGGTCACATCAACAGGTTCTTGCCATCGCTCCTCAGGCGACGCGCTTGAGGCCGCCGCGCTCGCTGCTGCCCTCGACCACTGCGAGCACGTCGTCCTCGCGCAGCACCAGCAGCTCCTCGTCGTCGACCTTGACCGTCTGGCCCGCGTACTTGCCGAAGAGCACCTGGTCGCCGGCCTTGAGGTGCAGCGGGCGCAAGGTGCCGTCCGCGAGCAGCTTGCCCTGGCCCACCGAGAGCACCTCGCCCTGCTCGGGCTTCTCCGCCGCCGAGTCGGGAATCACGATGCCGGAAGCCGTCTTGCGCTGCTGTTCGATCCGCTTGACGATCACCCGGTCGTAGAGAGGATGAAGTTTCATGTTCAATCTCCTAAGCGATGCAGGTCATCAAAAAGAGAACCCCGCACCGGCACGCGGCCGGCGCGGCAATGGGTTCGTTCCCCCGGCACCGAAGTGCCGGCGCGCGAGAGCTATGGGCGCCGGCGCGGCGCTTCAAGGCCCCGGGCGACAAAAATTTTTGTGACGAATTTTTTCAGCGCCCGCCGAGCACGATGCGCTCCGCGCGGCCGAGCCGGTAGACGGTGCGGTGCGCCGCCGCGTCGGCGTGCGGCGGCTGCGGCATGACCGGGCAGGGCAGCGGACGGCCGCCGCTCTCGTCGAGCGTGGCGTCGTCATCGTCCGTCACGGCGGCCCAGAGGCCGCGCTTGCGCGGACGGAACAGCCAGCGCAGGTAGCCGCGATGCGCGGCGAGGCGCATCAGCGCCTCGCGGTCGGGCGCCTCGGCCATCAGCTGCGCGCCGTCGTTCGCATCGTCATCGCCGTAATAGCCGAAGGCGCGCCGGCCATCGGTGACCTCGGTGGCCGGCGCGCCCAGGCGCCACCAGGCCGGTCGCTCGATCCGCTCGACGTCCCAGGCGCCGAGTTGCCACGCGGCATCGAGCAGCGCGCGCTCGAGTTCGTCGAACACGCCCGGCGGCCCCGGCGGCGGATCGAACTGCGCCATCGACTGCGGCACCGGGCGCGCCGGCAGTTCGACGCCCGGAAGACGCAGCGGGGTCTGGCGAAAGAAGCCGTGCCAGTGCAGCGACAGCAAGGCGGGCGCTTCTTCGCGCGCCACGGCGGTGACGGTCACTGCATAGAGCGGCAGCCCCATCGCATCGGACTGGTCGGCCACGGTTTCGAGAATGTTCATTCGAGAAAACCTCCTTGCACGTGCCAAAAAATCTAGAACAAGGCTGCGCCGCGCGCAAGCGGCGCATGGCCGAAAAGCGGCCCTTGAAATCCTGCGCACGCGTCTCAAAATAGCCGCCCGGAAGCTGCGCGCGCCTCGCCGTGCGCCTTTCTTTCTCCGCCTTGTTTCTTGTCCATTCATTCCCTTGCGAGGAGATTGTCTTGACGATGAAGATCGCGCAGATCGCCCCCCTCTACGAAGCCGTGCCGCCGCGGCTCTACGGCGGCACCGAACGGGTCGTCGCCCACCTGGCCAATGCCCTGGTCGACCAGGGGCACGAGGTCACGCTGTTCGCCTCGGCCGACACCGACACGCGCGCCAGGCTGGCGCCGATGCGTGCCCAGGCGCTGCGCCTGGATCCGGCGCCGCTCAAGTCGGACCTGGCCAGCCACCTGAGCATGCTGCACGAGGTGCGACGACGCGCGCACGAATTCGACGTGCTGCACTTCCATGTCGACCTGCTGCACTTCCCGTTCTTCGAGGACATGGCCGGGCGCACGCTCACCACCTTGCACGGGCGCCTCGACATCGCGGACCTGCCCGGCGCCTACATGCGCTGGAACCGCTATCCGCTGGTCTCGATCTCGAGGCACCAGCGCAAGCCGCTGCCGTTTGCGAACTGGCTCGCGACCATTCCGCACGGGCTCGACGAAACGCCCTACCCCTTCTCGCCCGAGCCCGGCGGCTACCTCGCGTTCCTCGGCCGCATCTCGCCCGAGAAGCGGCCCGACCGCGCGATCGAGATCGCCAAGCGCGCGGGCCTGCCGCTCAAGATCGCGGCCAAGGTCGATGCGGCCGACGCGCGCTATTTCGAGCAGACGATCCGGCCGCTGCTGAACCATCCGCTGATCGAATTCGTCGGCGAGATCGGCGATGCCGACAAGGCCGCGTTCCTCGGCGGTGCGCGCGCACTGCTCTTCCCGATCGACTGGCCCGAGCCCTTCGGCCTGGTGATGATCGAGGCCATGGCCTGCGGCACGCCGGTGATCGGCTGGCGCTGCGGCTCGGTGCCCGAGGTGATCGACGAGGGCACCAGCGGCCTGATCGTCGAGAGCGAGGCCGAGGCCGTCGAGGCGGTGCATGCGATCGATAAGCTCGACCGCCGGCGCGTGCGGCAGGCCTTCGAGGAACGCTTCTCGGCCCGCGCCATGGCGAGTGCCTACGTCGAGCAGTACCTGCGCCTCGTGGGCGGCGGTGTGCTGCCGCCGCAGCCGGCGCCGCTCTACAAGGAGGCCGCCTAGGAATGATCGCCGAAGTGGCTGCCACCGAACAGTCCGAGGCCGCGCCCGAGCGCGCCGTGCAGCATGCCTTCGTGCTCAAGGAGGGCGACACCTACTTCGTGATGGATGCGCACGGCGATGTCGGCGGCGGCGTCGACGGCCTGTTCCACGACGACACGCGCATGCTCTCGACCTTCGTGCTGCGGCTCGACGGCGCGAGGCCGTCGCTGCTGTCGAGCGGCGTGGGTGCCGACAACGTCTTCTTCACCGCCGACCTCACCAACCGGCCGCTGCCGGTGCTCGGATCGACCTCGATGCCGCAGGGCGTGATCCACATCGAGCGCAAGCGCTTTCTCTGGAACGCGCGATTGTTCGAGCGCATCCGGCTCGTCAACTACAGCGACCAGCCGGCCGAGGCGCCGCTCGCGCTGCAGTTCGGTGCCGACTTCCGCGACATGTTCGAGGTGCGCGGACAACAGCGCGCGCGGCGCGGCGAGTTCGGCACGCCCGAACTGCGCGCGCAAGGCGTGGCGCTGCGCTACCAGGGGCTCGACGGCGTGCTGCGCCGCGCCTGCATCGACTTCTCGCAAGTGCCGCGGCGCCTCGATGCGGCCAGCGCCGAGTTCGGCGTGCCGCTCGCCGCGCATGGCCACTGGACGCTGTTCGTCGAGGTGGGCACCGAGCCCGCCGTGCCGGGCCCTGAGCGCTTCAGGGAGGCCGGTGTGCTGGCGCGCTGGCGCATGCGCGCGCGCCAGCGGCGCGGCGCACGGCTCGAGGCCTCGGGGCGGCTGTTCCAGTCGTGGCTGGACCGCTCGCGGGCCGACCTTGCGCTGCTCACCACCGACCTGCCGACCGGGCCGTATCCGTACGCGGGCATCCCGTGGTTCTCGACGCCCTTCGGCCGCGATGCGATCGTCACCGCGCTGCAGACGCTGTGGATCGATCCGCGGCTCGCGCAGGGCGTGCTCGAATTCCTTGCGGCGCGGCAGGCGCAGCAGACGTCGAGCTTTCGCGATGCCGAGCCCGGCAAGATCATGCACGAGACCCGCAAGGGCGAGATGGCCGCGGTCGACGAGCTGCCCTTCGGCCAGTACTACGGCGGCGTGGACACCACGCCGCTGTTCGTCGCGCTGGCCGGCGCCTATGCGCAGCGCACCGGCGACCGCGCCACCATCGACCGCATCTGGGGTGCGCTGTGCGCGGCCTGCGAATGGATGGAGCGCAACATGGCGCGCCATCCCGACGGTCTGCTCGCCTACCAGCGCGGCGAGGCCAGCGGCCTCGTCAACCAGGGCTGGAAGGACAGCCACGATTCGATCTTCCATGCCGACGGCCGCACGCCCGAGGGCCCGATCGCGCTGGTCGAGGTGCAGGGCTACGCCTATGCGGCCTTCCTTGCGATGGCCTTCATCGCCGAGTGGCGCGACGACCCCGGCGTTGCGCGCTGGCGCGAGCGTGCCGAGGCCCTGCGCGAAGCCGTCGAGCGGCGCTTCTGGCTCGACGGGCCGCAGTTCTATGCGCTCGCGATCGACGGGCTCAACCAGCCATGCCGCGTGCGCGCCTCCAATGCGGGGCACCTGCTGTTCGCGGGCCTGCCGGGCGGCGAGCGCGCGCGCGCCGTGGGGCGCCAGTTGCTCTCGCCGGCCTTCGCGTCGGGCTGGGGCATCCGCACCTTGCCCGACGAGGCTGTGCGCTTCAACCCGATGTCGTACCACAACGGCTCGGTGTGGCCGCACGACGTGGCGCTGTGCGCGGCGGGCATGGCGCGCTACGGCGAGCGCGAGGGCGTGGTGCGCATCCTCGACAACCTGTTCGCGTCGGCCGCCCACTTCGGCATGCGGCTGCCCGAACTGTTCTGCGGCTTCGCGCGCCAGCCCGGCGACCCACCGATCGCCTACCCCGTGGCCTGCCTGCCGCAGGCCTGGGCGGCGGGTTCGGTGTTCATGCTGCTGCAGGCCTGCCTCGGCCTCGAGGTCGACGGTATTCGCGGCCAGGTCGATATCGTGCAGCCGCAGCTGCCGACCGACATCGACCAGCTGCACCTGCGGCATCTGCGAGTCGGCGACGCGCGCGTGGACCTGCACTTCCAGCGCATCGAGGGTCGCGTGGTGGCTGTCGCGCAGTCGCCTTTGCCGGGCGAGCCGAAGGTGCGCGTCAACCTGCAGGTCTAGGGCCTGTTAAAACCTAATCCGCCTTGTGCAAGGCGCGGGTGCGGTACAGCATGTACAGCGCCAGCGGCGCGCCGACCAGGCCGATGACCGCGTTCAGGTGGAACACGTGGCGGCTCCAGGGCAAATGCAGCACCAGATCGGCCGCCAGGCCCAGCACGGCGCCGACGAGGCCCGCCGCGGGCAGCAGGATGCGGTGATCGGCGCAGCGCATCAGCGTTCGCGCGAGCTGCGCCGCCACCAGGCCCAGGAACGCGACCGGACCGCAGAAGGCCGCGACCAGGCCGCTGAGCCACGCGGTGGTGATGAGCGCGCTGCGCTTGATGCGCGCGACCGGCATGCCCATCGACGCCGCGTAGCGCTCGCCGAGCAGCAAACCGTTCAGCGGCTTGACGAGGAACGCACAGGCGCCGAGCCCGAGGCCGAT
>CAMLCW010000325.1 GCA_946478645.1 uncultured Variovorax sp. | reverse complement strand
AGCGGCACGCGCCGCGAGGAACTGCTGCTGGCGCCCGAGATCCTGCAGAAGACCCGCATCCTGCGCCAGCTCATGTACAACATGGACGAGATCGAGTCGATGGAGATGATCCTCAAGAACATGAAGGCGACGAAGACCAATGTCGAGTTTTTCGACATGATGCGTCGCGGCGGGTAGCCGTCTGCGCCCCTCCGAAAGAATGCCCGCCTTGCGCGGGCATTTTTTTATTTAGGGACGCAGCACCCGGCCCTCGGCGGCGCTGCGCGTGCCGAGCGCCAGCAGTTCCATGAGCGCGACGGCCTCTTCGGGCTGAACGGGATTGGGTCCGCGGCCGAGCACCGCGTCGCGGATCGCGGCGTAGTAGTCGGAGTAATTGCCGGACCGCGTCGGCACCTTGCGCACGCGCGCGATCCCGTCGGCGCCGTGCAACGTGAGTTCGCCGTCGAGCGGGTCGGCGCCCCACCCTTCGCCCGGCGGACGCCGGCCGGCGCGCAGCGCATCTTCCTGCGTGTCGACGCCGTGCTTGACGAAGCTTCCGCGCGTGCCGTGCACGATGTAGCGCGGCGCGGCATGTGCGGCCAGCGTGGTGGCATGCAGCACCACGCGCAGCGGTGCATGCGGCCCCGCTTCGTAGCGCAGCACTGCATGGAAGTAGTCCTCGACCACGGCGCCATCGCGCAGCGCCGCCGTGTCGAGCTGGAGCGTGTCCGGACGGCCGAACAGTTGCACTGCCTGGTCGACCAGGTGCGCCCCCAGGTCGACCCAGAGCCCGGCGCCGGGCACCGCCTGCTCGCGCCAGCGGGCCCTGACCTCAGGGCGGAAGCGGTCGAAATGCGATTCGAAGTACACCGGCCGGCCGAGTTCGCCCGCGGCGAGCAGCGCCTCGAGCGTCAGGAAATCGGCATCGAAGCGCCGGTTCTGGTAGACCGACAGGAGCAGGTTGTTGCGCTTCGCCAACGATGCGAGATCGCGCGCTTCGGCCGCGTCGAGCGTGAAGGGCTTGTCCACCACCACGTGCTTGCCGGCTTCGAGCGCCGTCCGCGCCACCGGATGGTGCTGGGCATTGGGCGTGGCCACCACCACGAGGTCGATGTCCGCGCGTGCGGCCAGCGCCGCCACGTCGGGCACGACCGCCACCCCGGGCCAGTCGGCCTGCACCTTGTGCGGCTGCGAGCTCGCCACGGCCGCCAGCTCGAGCCCGGGCACGGCCGAAAGCACGGGCGCATGGAAGGTCTGGCCGGCGAAACCGTAGCCGACGAGGCCGGCACGCAGGGTTCTGGGGGTCATCGGGGGCGGCTTCCGCTCAAAGCGCCCAGTATGCGATAATCGCTGGCTCCGCGAAAAGTGCAACCGGGCGTCTTGCCCAGCCTTGTGGCTCTCGCATCGACCCCAAAGGAAACACCATGGCAAAAGAAGGCATTCACCCGAACTACCGCGAAGTCCTGTTCGTCGACATGTCGAACGGTTTCAAGTTCGTGACCCGTTCGTGCGCGAACACCAAGGAAATGGCCAAGGCCGACGACGGCCGCGAGCTGCCGCTGTTCAAGCTCGACACCACGAGCGAATCGCACCCCTTCTACACCGGCACCCAGAAGTCGGTCGACAACATGGGCGGTCGCGTCGAGAAGTTCCGCAACCGCTTCGGCAAGACCACCGGCGCTGCTTCCAAGTAAGGCACGCGCTTTCGCATCGAGGGCAGCCCGGTTTACCGCGCTGCCCTTTTTCTTTCCCAGAGACTGCGGCCCTTCTTCATACGTGAACCAGCCCACTCCCGCGATCGTTGCCCAAAGCGCCGTGCGCCGGTTGCCGCGCGTGGCGCTGCTGCTGCTGTGCGCCGCCTACCTGCTGCCGGGCCTGGTCGGGCGCGGCCCCTGGAAGAGCGCGGACATCTCGGCCTTCGGCTACATGGCGGAGCTGGCCGCCAGCACCGAAGGCATCGCACGCTGGTTCGACCCCCTGCTGCTCGGCCTGCGGCCCGAGACGCCGGCGCTGATCCCCTACTGGATCGGCGCCTGGGCCATCAAGATCGCGCCCGCATGGGTCAACCCCGACTTCGCGGTGCGCTTCGTCTTCGCGCTGATGCTCTGGGGCACCTTCACTGCCACCTGGTACGCGGTCTACTACCTGGCCCGCACATCGGGGGCCCAGCCGGTCGCGTTCGCCTTCGGCGGCGAAGCACGTCCGACCGACTACGCGCGCGCCATCGCCGACGGCGGGCTGCTTGCGCTGATCGCCTGCCTGGGCCTGGCGCAACTCGGCCACGAAACCACGCCGGCCCTGGCGCAGCTGTATTTCGCATCGCACCTGTTCTACGGCGTGGCCGCGCTGCCGTACCGCCGCGTCGGCCCGTCGATCGCCCTCGTCATCGGGACCATTGGCATGACGCTGAGCGGCGGCCCGATGGTCGGGCTGGCGCTGGCGGCGGGCAGCGCGCTGTTCATGGCCTTCGAGCGGCGCAGCGCGCGCAAGGCCGAACCGGCCTACGGCAACGATGACGAGACCCCCGGCTACACGCGTGGCGCGCTCGCAGCGACGGCCGGTGTCTCGCTGGCTGCGCTGGCGCTGGCGGTGGGGCTCGGGCTGCTGCAGTGGAAGATTCAACTGCCGGGCAATGGCCCCAACGGCCCGTCGGTGCTCAGCGAACTGCGCAGCCAGGCCAAGCTGCTGGTCTGGTTCACCTGGCCAGCCTGGCCGCTGGCCCTCTGGACACTCTGGCGCTGGCGCCGCCAGCTCACCGCGCGCCACGTCGCACTGCCCTTCTGGTTCGCGCTGGTGCCGCTGGCCGCCACCCTGACCACCAGCTACTCCGACCGCTCGCTGCTGCTGGCGCTGCCGGCTTTCGCGACGCTCGCGGCCTTTGCCCTGCCCACCTTCCGGCGCAGCGCCGCGGCGCTGATCGACTGGTTCAACGTGCTGTTCTTCAGCGGCCTGGCCGTGCTCGGCTGGATCTACTGGATCGCGATGCAGACCGGCGTGCCGCCCAAGCCCGCGGCGAGCGTGTCGCGGCTGGTGCCGGGCTTCGTGCCCGAGTTCTCGGCCGTCCCGTTCGCCCTCGCGCTGGCCGCCACCATCGCCTGGTGCTGGCTGGTGCGCTGGCGCACCGGCCGCCACCGCGCGGCGCTCTGGAAGACACTGGTGCTGCCGGCCGGCGGTACCGCACTGTGCTGGATGCTGCTGATGACGCTGTGGCTGCCTTCGATCGACTACGCGCGCAGCTATGTGCCGCAGGTGCGCGCTGTGACCGAGCGGGTCGGCCAGCCGGTCTGCGTGGCCGAGCTCGCGCTCAGCCGCGCCCACATCGCGGCGCTGCGTCACCACGGCCATTTCAACCTGCGCCCGCTGCTGCTCGGCACCGACTGCCCCTGGCTCCTGGTGAGCCCCGACGTCATCGCGCGGCTGCACACCATCGTGCCGCTCGAGCAGTGGCGCTTCAGCGGCACCCTGCGGCGCCCCAGCAGCGCGACCGACGACCTGCTGCTGTACCAGAAGATCGCGCCCGCCCAGTGATCGGCGAACGCGGTCTGATCGCAAGGCACGCCGGCACGGTGCTGGTCGGCCAGCTGGCGGTGATGGCGTTCGGCGTGACCGACACCATCGTCGCCGGCCGCTATGCCGAAGGCGCGCTCGCCGCGCTGTCGGTGGGCTCGGCGATCTTCATCAGCGTGTTCGTCTCGCTCATGGGCGTGCTGCAGGCATTGCTGCCGGTGTGGGCCGAACTCCACGGCGCCGGCCGCCCGAGCGAGGTCGGCCGCTCGGTGCGGCAGGCGCTCTATCTCGCCGCGATCGCCATCGCCATCGGCATGGCGGTGCTGCTCTTTCCCGGTGCGGTGCTGCGCTGGACCCAGGTGCCGCCGGCGATGCGCGACGTGGTCGAGGCGTATCTTGCGGTGCTGGCGTTCGCACTGCCGCCGGCGCTGCTGTTCCGCCTGTTCGGCACGCTCAGCCAGAGCCTCGGCAAGCCGCAGGTCGTGACCTGGCTGCAGATCGGCTCGCTGGCCGTGAAGCTGCCGCTGTCGATCTGGTTCACCTTCGGCGGTGCCGGGCTGCCCGCGATGGGGCTGGTGGGCTGCGCCTGGGCCACGCTGTGCGTGAACTGGACGATGCTCGGCTGCGCGGCGTGGCTGCTGCGCAGCAGCAGCTTCTACAGCGGCTACCGGCTCTGGGAGCGCATCGAGCCGCCCGACTGGCAGCAGATCCGCCAGTTCGCGCGCCTGGGCATTCCCGGCGGCCTTGCGGTGCTGGTGGAAGTGACCTCGTTCACGTTGATGGCGCTGTTCATCGCGCGGCTCGGCACCGCCGCGGCGGCCGCCCACCAGATCGCTTCGAACCTGCTGGCCGTGGCCTACATGGTGCCGCTCTCGCTGGCCATCGCGACCAGCGCGCGCGTGAGCTTCTGGCTCGGCGCCGGGCAGGCGCACCGGGCGCGCCGCGCCTGCCGTCTGGGCTTCGAGCTCACCGTCCTCTGCGCGCTGTTCTTCGCGGGCGGGATGATGGCGCTGCGCTTCAGCCTGGCGCAGGTGTATTCCGACAACCCCGCGGTGGCCGCGCTCGCGGCATCGCTGCTGCTGGTGGTGGCGGCCTACCATTTCGCCGATGCGCTGCAGACGCTGTGCGTCTTCGTGCTGCGAAGCTACCGCGTCACCTTCGTGCCGCTCGCGATCTACTGCACGCTGCTCTGGGGCGCCGGGCTCGGCGGCAGCTACCTGCTGGCCTACCAGGGCCTGGGGCCGTGGCCGGCCATGCAGTCGCCGCTGGCGTTCTGGCTCATGAGCGCGGGAGCGCTCGCGGTCACTGCGCTGCTGTTCGGCGCGCTGCTGCGCTGGACGATGCAGCGCTCGATTCGCTCGTAGACGATTTCCCAAGCAGCCGCGCCTCGCGCACCCGGCTGGCGGGAAACACCAGCGCAAAACGCGATCCCTTGCCGACGGTGCTCTCGATGCGCAGTTCGGCCCCGTGCCGCTGCGCGATGTGCTTGACGATCGCGAGGCCCAGGCCGGTGCCGCCGGTCTCGCGCGAGCGGCTGCGGTCGATGCGGTAGAAGCGCTCGGTGAGGCGCGGAATGTGTTCGGCCGCGATGCCGGGACCCGTATCGCGCACCGCATACTCGCCGCGCCCGTCGGGCAGCAGCCGCCAGCTCACCGCCACTTCGCCGCCGCCGGGCGTGTAGCGGATGGCATTGGTCAGCAGGTTCGACATGGCGCTCTGCAGTTCGGTCGGCGCCCCCGAGATCTCGGATTCGGCGCCGAGCTCGAACGAGAGCCGGTGCCCAAGCGGCGCGATCCGCCCCGACAGGCCGCGCCCTTCGTCCTCGCACTGCGCGAACAGGGCCCGCATGCGCATCCATTGGCTGCCCGAAGGCGGCGCGCTGCCCTCGAGGCGCGACAGCGTGAGCAGGTCGTTCACCAGCGTTTCCATGCGGTGCGACTGCTGGCTCATGAGCGAGAGGTACCTGGCGCGCTCCTCGGCGTCGAGCGGCAGGTTCTGCAGCGTCTCGACGAAGCCGGCGAGCACCGTGAGCGGCGTGCGGATCTCGTGCGAGACGTTGGCCACGAAATCGCGCCGCATCGCCTCGGCCTGCTCGAGCGCGGTGATGTCGCGCGTGAGCAGCATGCGGCGGTTGCCCGCATAGGGATGCACCTGCACCGACAGCCGGATCGAATGGCTGCGCTGCTGTGCCGGCCCCGCGCCCGAGGCATCGATCACCACGTCGCGGCTGTAGTTCCACGACGCCAGGTAGGCGACGAAAGCCGGGTCGCGCACCAGGTTCGCCATGTGCTGCAGCAGGTCGCGCTCGGCGTTGATGCCGAACTGGCTGGCCGCTGTCTGGTTGCACCATTCGATGCGGCCCTGCTCGTCGAGCAGCACCACGCCATTGGGCGACGCCTGGATCGCCGCAAGGAACTCCTGCAGCCGCTCTTCGGCCTGCCGGGTCTGCTGCTCGCGCTCGCGCAGCAGCTTGCGGATGCGCTCGGCCAGTTCG
>CAMLCW010000324.1 GCA_946478645.1 uncultured Variovorax sp. | reverse complement strand
CGAGCGCTGCAGCTTCTGGCACTTCCGCTTCGATGCGCATGCCGACATGCGCGTGGCCGCGCTGATGGAAGTGGTGAAGGACGACGCCGCGCTGCGGCGCGCCTACCTCATCGGCCAGGACTACAGTTTCGGCCAGGCGGTGCTGCGCGAGTCGAAGCGCCAGCTCGGCGTGCAGCGGCCCGACGTCGAGATCGTGGGCGAGGAACTGCACCCGATGGGCAAGGTGAAGGACTTCGCACCCTATGCCGGCAAGATCATCGCGAGCGGCGCGCAGGCGGTCTTCACCGGCAACTGGGGCAACGACCTCACGCTGCTCGTGAAGGCGGCGCGCGAAGGCGGCTTCAACGGCACCTTCTACACCTTCTACGGCAATGCGCTCGGCGCGCCGGCCGCCATCGGCGACGCCGGCATCGGCCGCGTGGTCGCGGTGGCCGACTGGCTGCCGAACGTGCAGACCGCGCAGTCGGAGGCCTTCTATCGCGCCTTCCGCGGGCGCTTCCCGCGGCCGGCGGACGACTACGTGCACATGCGCATGCAGTTGCTCATCGAATCGCTGGCACAGGCGCTCGAGCGTGCCGGCAGCGTGGACATCGTGGCCGTGGCGCGCGCGCTCGAGCAGGCCGAGGTGAGCCTGCACGGGCAACGCGGCCGCATGCGCGCGGCGGACCACCAGTTCCAGCAGCAGCTGGTGGTGGGCGTGATGGACAAGCAGGGCCGTCCGGGCGTGAAGTTCGACGTCGAGGGTTCGGGCTACGGCTTCCGGGTGGTGAAGACCATCGCGCCCGAGCGCGCCGAGCTGCCGACCACCTGCAAGATGAAAAGACCTTAGGAACCGACACCATGCGTGAAGCGATACAGAACCTCGAAGCCTCCAAGATCCGCGAGGTGGCCAATGCCGGTCTCGGCCGCGACGACGTGCTCGCCTTCTGGTTCGGCGAGAGCGACGAGGTCACGCCCGAAGTGGTGCGCCAGGCCGCCATCGATTCGCTGCAGCGCGGCGAGACCTTCTATGCGCACAACCTCGGCCTGCCCGAACTGCGCGAAGCCATCGCGCGCTACACCAGCGCGCTGCACCCGCCGGTCGAGGCTTCGCGCATCGCCGTGACTTCGGGCGGCGTGAGCGCGCTGATGCTCGCGGTGCAGGCGCTGGTCGATGCCGGCGACGAGGTGGTCGCGGTCACGCCCGTGTGGCCCAACCTCACGGCGCAGCCCGCGATCCTCGGTGCGCGGGTGCGCACCGTGCCGCTGGTGCCTGCCGATGGCGGCGCCTGGACGCTCGACCTGTCCGCGCTGCGCAGCGCGGTCACCGCGGCGACGAAGCTGCTGATCGTCAATGCGCCCAACAACCCGACGGGCTGGACCCTGACGCGCGAGGAGCAGCAGGCCGTGCTCGACCACTGCCGCGCCACCGGCACCTGGATTCTGGCCGACGAGGTCTACGAGCGGCTCTACTTCGAGCCTTCGGACAATGGCTGCGCGCCGAGCTTCCTCGACATCGCGCGGGCCGACGACCGGCTCGTGGTGACGCACAGCTTTTCGAAGAGCTTTCTCATGACCGGCTGGCGCCTCGGCTGGCTGGTGCTGCCGCCCGCGCTGGTCGACGGCATCGGCAAGCTGATCGAGTTCAACACGTCCTGCGCCAGCGTGTTCACCCAGCGCGCCGCCATCGCGGCGCTCGACCACACGGCGGAGATCACGCCCCGCGTGGTGGCGCACCTCAAGCGGTGCCGCGACACACTGGTGCCGCTGCTGGCGGCCTTGCCGGGCGTGCAGGTCGCGCCGGCCACCGGCGGCATGTACGCCTTCTTCCGCCTCGACGGCTTCGGCGACTCGCTCGAACTCGCCAAGCGCCTCGTCGTCGAAGCCGGCCTCGGCCTCGCGCCCGGCAATGCCTTTGCGCCCGAAGCCCAGGGCTGGCTGCGCTGGTGCTTCGCGTCGAAGGATCCGCAGCGGCTGGTACAGGGGGTGGAGCGGCTGCGCAACTGGCTGGCGGCGCAGGCGCGCTGAGGCAAACCCCATGCCGTCGCAGGGGAAACCGACCGATGCAGTGCACGTGCGCGGCTCGGCATTGGCCGGCCTGCAGACGGTGGCGGCCGCATCGGCGCGCAGCTTTCCGCGCCACACGCATGACGTTTTCGGCATTGGCGTGATCGACCGCGGCGGGCAGCGCTCGGCCAGCGGGCGGGGTGCGGTCGAGGCGGTACGCGGCGACGTCATCACGGTCAATCCGGGCGAGGTGCACGACGGCGTCGCGATGCACGGCGAGGTGCGCGCCTGGCGCATGCTGCACCTGGCGCCGGCACTGTTCGGCGATGCGGCACCGGGCTGCGAGCTCACGCGGCCCGTGCTGAACGACCCGGCCTTGCGTTCGCGCGTGGACCGCTTGTTCGCCGCCGTCGCGCAGGGCGAAGAAGCGCTGGCGCTGGAGCAGGGCGTGCTGCAACTGCTGAGCGCGGCCCCGGGCATGCTGGCGCCCGAGCCGGCGCCGCGCGCGGCACTGGCCGCACTGGCGCGCGCGCGTGCGCGCATCGCCGACGACTGCGCCCATGCGCCCACGCTCGCCGAACTCGCGGCCGAGGCCGGGCTGAGCCGCTATCAATTGCTGCGCGGATTTGCGGCCGCCTTCGGCCTGCCGCCGCACGCCTGGCTTCAGCAATGCCGTCTTTCGCGCGCCCGCGCCCTCATTGCCCAGGGACAGCCGCTGGCCGAGGCCGCGGCTGCCGCCGGCTTTGCCGACCAGAGCCACATGACGCGCGCCTTCGTGCGCTTCCTCGGCTTCACGCCCGGGGCCTTCGCGGCCGCACGCTGAACGCGTCCGCGCGCCGGCTGCAATTTCGTTCAAGACGGCCGCGCCCCGCGCGGGAGACGCTCGCTGTTTCTCAACGGATTCAGCGAAAGGCGGGCGACGATGTCGATGTCGGAACGAAGCAAGGGAATGTGGCTGTGCGCGCTGGCCATGGTCACGGTCGGCAGCACGGTGGTGGCGAGCAAGGTCATCGCGCAGGGGCTGCCGCCGTTCACCGCCACGGCCTTGCGCTTTGCGCTGGCGCTGCCGGTGTTCCTGCTGCTGATGAGGATCACGCGGACGCCCTGGCCCCGGCCCGGCCGCGGCGACCTGGCCTTGCTGCTGTGCCAAGCCGGGCTGGGCAGCGTGGGCTACACGGTGCTGCTGATCATGGGCGTGCGGTTGGCGCCGGCCGCGAGCGCGGGCGTGGTGGCGGGCACGCTGCCGGCGGTGGCGGCGCTCGTGGCCGTGGTGGCGCTGCGCGAGCGGCCCGGGCGCTACCTGGTCGGCAGCATCGCGCTGGCGACCGCGGGCGTGCTGGCGATCAGCTGGCCCGGGGCGGACGGGGCAGGGGCCGCGGCATCCCCCGCGGTGCTGGCGGGCAATCTGCTGGTACTGGGCGCGGTGGGGTGCGAGGCCGCCTTCATCCTGCTCAACAAGCGCCTGCGCGTGCCGGTGCGGCCCCTGGCGCTGTCGACCCTGATGACGGCCTTCGGCCTGGCCTTGGCGCTGGTCCCGGCGCTGTTCGAGCGGGCCTGGGCCGCGCCGCTGGCGCCGGCCGTGCTGGGCAGCGTGGCCTACTACGCGCTGGTGCCGACGGTGCTGGGCTTCGTGCTGTGGTTTGCCGGCGCCTCGCGGCTCACAGGGGCCGAGGCAGCGCTGTTCACCGCGATCCTGCCGGTGTCGGCGCTGATGCTTGCGGCACTCTGGCTAGGCGAAAGTATCAGCCTGGCGCAGCTCGGCGGCGCGGCCTGCGTGCTGGGCGCGGTAGGGTTTGCCTCGCTCGATGGCCGGCATCCGAAAGGGCCTGGAACGCCGGAAAAGGCGCTCGGGCTATAATCCCAGGGCTTTGCATGCCGCAAGGCGCACGGTGGGGGCAGTTCCAGCGCTCACCGCAAGTCAAACATCCCGGAACACCGCAAGGAATATCAAATGATCGCAGCCTCCATCAAGGCCGAAGTCGTCAAGGACAACGCCCGCGCCGCCAACGACACCGGCAGCCCCGAAGTCCAGGTCGCACTGCTGACCGCCCGCATCAACGAGCTCACCCCCCACTTCAAGACGCATGCCAAGGACCACCACGGTCGCCGCGGCCTGCTGCGCATGGTGAGCCGCCGCCGCAAGCTTCTCGACTATCTCAAGTCGAAGGATGCCGATCGTTACACCGCGCTGATTGCCAAGCTGGGTCTGCGCAAGTAAACCAAATCGCATGAAGAAACGCCTGGGTTAGTCCGCTAGCTCAGGCGTTTTTTACTTCGCGTGTCCCTTTTCGGAGTGCCCAAACAGAGCGAAGCTGTGTCATTCCACTGAAGTTCTCCCTCGAGCTTCGCTGGAATGGCATCGTGTTCTGAGAAGCCTCCGCCCCCGCGGAACCTGCAGTCCCTGCAGGTCGACCGCTATCAAAACAGGAGCAAACATGAGCCTCTTCAACAAAGTCACCAAGTCCTTCCAGTGGGGCGACAAGACCGTCGTCATGGAAACGGGCGAGATCGCCCGCCAGGCCAGTGGCGCCGTGGTGGTCGACATCGACGGCACCGTGATCCTCGCGACCGTGGTCGCCTCCAAGTCGGCCAAGCCCGGCCAGGACTTCTTCCCGCTGACCGTCGACTACATCGAGAAGACCTATGCCGCGGGCAAGATTCCCGGCAGCTTCTTCAAGCGCGAAGCCAAGCCCAGCGAGCACGAGACGCTGACCAGCCGCCTGATCGACCGCCCGATCCGCCCGCTGTTCCCTGAAGGCTTCCTGAACGAAGTGCACGTGGTCATCCACACGCTGTCGCTCAACCCCGAAGTCGACGCCGACATCGCCGCCATGATCGGCGTGAGCGCCGCGCTGTCGATCTCCGGTATTCCGTTCAGCGGCCCGATCGGTGCTGCCCGTGTGGGCTACATCAACGGCCAGTACGTGCTGAATCCGGGCCAGACCGCCCGCAAGGATTCGCAGATGGACCTCGTCGTCGCCGGCACCGAAGCCGCCGTGCTGATGGTCGAATCCGAAGCGCTGCAGCTCAGCGAAGAAATCATGCTGGGCGGCGTGGTGTACGGCCACGAGCAGGCGCGCGTCGCGATCAATGCGATCCATGAACTCGTGCGCGACGCCGGCAAGCCGGTGTGGGACTGGCAGCCGCCGGCCGAAGACGAAGCCTTCGTGGCCAAGGTCAAGGGCCTGGCCGAAGAGAAGCTGCGCGCCGTCTACCAGATCCGCAGCAAGCAGGCCCGCACGCAAGCCCTGCGCGAAACCAACGCCAGCGTGATGAGCGCGCTCAAGGAAAGCGGCGAGCCCTTCGACGCCGGCAAGGTCAACGACCTGCTGTTCTCGATCGAAGCCAAGATCGTTCGCAGCCAGATCCTCTCGGGCGAGCCGCGCATCGACGGCCGCGACACGCGCACCGTGCGCCCCATCGAGATCCGCAATTCCGTGCTGCCGCGCACGCACGGCTCGGCGCTGTTCACGCGCGGCGAGACGCAGGGCCTGGTGGTGACCACGCTCGGCACCGAGCGCGATGCACAGCGCATCGACGCGCTGGCCGGCGAGTACGAAGACCGCTTCCTGTTCCACTACAACATGCCTCCGTTCGCCACCGGCGAAGTGGGCCGCATGGGCTCGACCAAGCGCCGCGAGATCGGCCACGGCCGCCTGGCCAAGCGCGCGCTCGTCGCCGTGCTGCCGACCAAGGAAGAGTTCCCGTACACCATCCGCGTGGTGTCGGAGATCACCGAGTCGAACGGCTCGTCGTCGATGGCTTCGGTCTGCGGCGGCTGCCTCTCGATGATGGACGCCGGCGTGCCGATGAAGGCGCACGTGGCCGGCATCGCCATGGGCCTCATCAAGGAAGACAACCGCTTCGCGGTGCTGACCGACATCCTGGGCGATGAAGATCACCTCGGCGACATGGACTTCAAGGTGGCCGGCACGACCAACGGCATCACCGCGCTGCAGATGGACATCAAGATCCAGGGCATCACCAAGGAAATC
>CAMLCW010000323.1 GCA_946478645.1 uncultured Variovorax sp. | reverse complement strand
TGATCGTGAGCTTGCCGCGCGCCGCCTCGACGCGGTGGCGCATGCCCGCCAAGCCGTGGGTCGAGGGGCGCACGCGCAGCGGGTCGAAGCCCTTGCCGTTGTCGGCCACCTCCACGATCACGTGGTTCTCGTAGTTCTTCAGCACGATCGTCGCCTCGGTGGCCTCGGCGTACTTGCCGATGTTGGTCAGGCTCTCCTGCACCATGCGGTAGATCGTGAGCTGGCGCGACTCGTCCATCGTCACGGGTTCGAGCGCCATCTGCACCGGGATGCCGGAGCGCTCGGCGAACTCGCGCCCGAGGATCTCGAGCGAGGCCACCAGCCCGAGGTTGGACAGCGACGAAGGGCGCAGATCCTCGATGATGCGGCGCTTGAGCGCGATGCCGCTGTTGAGGAGCTCGGTCAGGTGCTGCAGCCGCTGGCTGGCGTCGGGCGTGTCGAGCAGCCTCGACTTGAGCCGCGCCACGTCGAGCTTGGCCGCGGTCAGCAGCGAGCCGAGCTCGTCGTGCAGCTCGCGGGCGAGATAGCCGCGCTCGGTCTCGCGCACGTCCTGCAGGTGGGTCGCCAGCTCGGCCAGCGAGGCGGTGCGCTCGCGCACCTCGTCCTCGAGCGCATTGCGCTCGCGCTGCAGCGCCTCCTGCTGGCGCTCGCCGATCGAACGCAGCGCGTGCGACTGCCGCAGGTACAGGAAGAAGGCCAGCAGGGCGGCGAGCGCCACGATGGCGGTGCCGATGCGCGCGAGCCGCAGCGACTTCATCACCTGGACCTGGCCGTCGTGCAGCGTCCGGTTGCTGGCCTCGATCAGCTCGCCCGCGGTCTTGCGGATGGCGTCCATCTCCTCTTGGCCGACATCGGTCGTGATGACGAACTTCCAGGCATCTTCCTGGCCGTCCCTGCGCAGCCGCACGCTCATGTCCATTTCGGCGATCTTGCGCAGCACGTGCTTCGACAATTCGATCAGGCGGGCGCGTTCGGCCGGTTGGTCGGCGTAAAGTTGGCGCAGCGTCGCGAGGTGCCCGTCAACCTGCTTGACCGCCGAGTCGTAGGGTTGTCGGTAGCTCGCCTCGCCGGTCAGCAGGTACCCTCGCTGTCCGGTCTCGGCGTCGAGCATGTTCTGCAGCAGCTGGTTGAGCGTGCCGCGCACCTTCTGCGCCTCGCCGATGTCGGCGAGCGCCTGGCTCGACTGGCGGTAGCCCGCCTCGTTGATGCCGACGAGGGCCAGTGCGGCCAGCGCCGCGAGCAGCAGGCTCAAGGCCATTTTGGGGGGAGCTAACCAGTGCATGAAACTTTAGCGGGTGCGTTCAACACAAGTTCGTGAATAATTGACAACAAGCAGGGACCGGCATGTTGCGGCTTCCACGCTCGCGACACAACGACGAAAGTAACAGATGATCAAAATTGGAATTGTGGATGACCACGCCATCGTGAGGTCCGGCCTCCGGCAGTTCTTCTCCGAGCACGTCGATCTCCGCGTGGCCGGCGAAGCAGCCAGCGGACGCGAAGCCATCGAGCTGGTGCGCACCACCGAGCTCGACGTGCTGGTGATGGACCTGTCCATGCCGGGGCAGAGCGGTATCGATGCACTGGCGATGATCCGCGCCAAGGCGCCGGACGTCGGCATCCTGATCCTGAGCGGCTACCCGGAGGAACACTACGCGATGAACCTCATCCGCCAGGGGGCGAGCGGCTACCTCAACAAGGAATGCGACCCGATGGAGATCGTCAATGCGATCCGCACCATCTCGCTCGGCCGCCGCTACATCACGCCGGCCGTGGCCGAACTGCTTGCGCGCCAGCTCGACCGCAAGGACGACGCAGCGCCGCACGAGCAGCTCTCGGAACGCGAGTTCCAGGTGTTCCTGAAGCTCGCCAAGGGCGAGACCGCGGGCGACATCGCCAAGACGCTGTCGCTCTCGGTCAAGACCGTGAGCACCTACCGCACGCGCCTGATGGAAAAGATGAACCTGTCGTCCAACAGCGACCTCACCTACTACGCGCTGAAGAACAAACTGATCGATTGAAGCGCTCCCCGCGCGAGGCACGAGGCCGCCCGGTGCGGCCTTTTCTTCGCCTGCCGCTTCAGTCGGCCGTGCCGGTCGCGGGGCGATGCGCCGCCGCCTCGAGGATGCAGAAGTCGACCAGCGCATCGATCTCGTTCGACTTGTCGAACACGGCATCGACGCCGAACTCGGCGCAGCGCCGCCGGATGTCGGGCGTCGCATAGTTGCTGAGCACCACCACCTTCTGGTGCGCCTTGCGCGCGGCGCAGGCCTGGAGCACGCCCAGCCCGCTGCCCTGCTTGAGGAAGAGGTCGACCACCGCAAGGTCCCATTCGTCGCCGTGCGACTGCAGCCACTGTCTGGCGTGAATTTCGGTTTCCGCGAAGCCGACCACCGTCGTGCAGGTGAGCTCTTCCAGGGTGCCAATGAGGTTTTCACGGATCGTGAGGTTGTCTTCGACGATGTAGGTCTGCAATCTGGTGTCCATGCCGAACCGCGCTTCCTCTGACGTAGGCAGGGGCCCGTTCCCGGACGCCCTGCCGGCGAATGCCTGGGCATCGAAGGCTGGGGCCTCGCCAACGCGCATGATGAAGGGTTCGGAGGACGCGTGTTGTAGGCGGGTTCCGACGCCCGCCGCTGCGCGCCGCGCCGTAGGCATCCGCTCACGGCGGGTGCGGTCGGCTGCCGACCCGCAACACCGCAACGAGGGTATATCCAGGAGAGCATGGCAATGAACGTCTTTCGCGCCCGGCCGCTCTGGCTCAAGCTGTTGGCGGCCTTCGTGCTGCTCCTCGCGGCACTCGTGCTCCTGGTGGCGTTCTTTCCGTGGGACACGCTGCGTGAGCCCGTGAACCGCTACGTCAGCGAGAAGACCGGCCGCAAGTTCGAGATCACGCGCCGGCTCGACGTCGGCATCGGGCTGCGCGGCGCGACCATCGAGGCCGACGGCATCGAGTTCGCCAATCCGTCCTGGGCGCGCGATCCCTACCTGCTGAAGGCCGAGCGCGCCGAGTTCGACATCCGGCTCTGGCCGCTGCTGCTGCGCCGGCAGGTCGTGATCCCGCGCCTCGCATTGGCTTCGCCCGCGCTCGGGCTGCAGATGGAGTCCGACGGGCGCCGCACCTGGGCGCTCGGCAAGGACACCTCCGATCCGGGCACGGTGCCCGTCATCGGCTCGGTGCAGGTCGACGGCGGCGCCATCGACTTCCTGGCCAAGCACCTGGGCGTGGACGTGCATGCGGACGTGAGCTACGACACCAGCCGCGGCGAGCTGCCGCTGGCCTACAAGATCAAGGGCCGCTACAAGGGCCAGCCGCTGACCGCCAACGGCCGCACCGGCAACGTGCTGCAGCTCAACGCCGCCGGGCAGCCGCCGTTTCCGCTCGAGATCGATGCGGCGGCCGGCCAGACCCGGCTCAAGGCCGCCGGCACCGTGGGGCAGTTTGCCGACCTCGACGGCATCGAGGCGAAATTCGATCTCAAGGGCCAGACGCTCGGCGCGCTGTTCCCGCTGCTCGGCATCGCGCTGCCCGAGACCTCGCCCTACGCGCTGAGCGGCGACCTGCGCAAGCGCGGCACCCTGTGGGAAGTGGCCGGGCTCAAGGGCCGGCTCGGCCTGTCGGACATCGGCGGCGACATGCGCTTCGACCAGGGCGGCAGCGTGCCGCAGCTCGCGGGCGACCTGCGCTCGAAGGTGATGGACATGGACGACCTGGGGCCGCTGATCGGCCTGCGGCCCACGGAGCGCTCGGCCAAGGCCGTGGAGGGCGTCGCGCCGCCGCCGACGATCCAGGACCGGCGCGCATCGGGTGCCAAGGTGCTGCCCACGGCCCCGCTCGACTTCGAGCGGCTGCGCGCGATGAACGCCGACGTCAAGTACACGGCCGAGCGCATCCGCAACGTGCGCGACGTTCCGCTCGACCGCGGCAGCGTGCAGGTCCGGCTCAAGGACGGCGTGCTGGCGCTCGAGCCGCTCGACCTGGGCGTGGGCGGCGGCAAGCTGGCTGGCGCGATCCGCATCGACGCGACCCAGAATCCAGCAGACATTCGAGCCGCGCTCGACCTGCGCAACGTGCAGCTCAATCGGCTGATCCCGAAGGTGGAGACCATGCGCAGCAGCTTCAGCCGGCTCGACGGCCGGGTCAACCTGTCGGGGCGCGGCAATTCCGTGGCGGGCTGGCTCGGCGGCGCTTCGGGCGACGTGGCGGCACTGACGGGACGCGGGCGCTTCAGCAACCTGCTGCTCGAATTCATGGGGCTCGATGGCGGCGAGATCATCAAGTTCCTGCTGCGCGGCGACCGCAACGTCGAACTGCGCTGCGCGGCGGTGGCCTTCGACGTCGACCAGGGCGTCATGCGCAGCCGCAGCATGGTGCTCGACACCGAGGACACCGTCTTCTTCGTCACCGGCCAGGCCAACCTCGCGACCGAGAAGCTCGACTTCGTGGTCCGGCCGCAGCCCAAGGACGCGAGCATCCTCTCGCTGCGCACGCCGCTGGTCATCGGCGGCACCTTCGGTGCGCCCTCGGGCGGGGTCCAGGCGATGCCGCTGGCAGAGCGCGGCTTGGCGGCGCTGGCGCTCGGGGCGCTCAATCCGCTGCTGGCGCTGGCCGCGACCATCGAGACCGGCCCGGGCGAGGACGCGGATTGCAAGCAGGTGCTGTCGGAGGCCAACAAGCCATCGGCGGGCCCCGCGGCCGCCGGTGCCGCGAAGGCGAAGGGCGCGAAGCAGCCGCGCTGAGAAATCGGGGTTGTGCGCCGCCGCCGCGCCTCAGCGGCCCGGGCGCGTGGCGCAGACGCTGCAATGCGGATCGCGCGCGACCTGCAGCGTGTCGAAGGCGCTGCGGCGGCCGTCGAACATCAGCAGCCTGCCGGCGAGCGACGGACCGATGCGCGCAAGCAGTTTCAGCGCTTCGCTCGCCTGCAGCGTGCCGATGGTGCCGACCACCGGGCCGAACACCCCGAGCACCGCGCAGAGCGTCTCCTCGAAGGCGGCATCGGGCGGGAACAGGCAGGCGTAGCAGGGCGAGGCCTCGTCGCGCGTGTCGTAGACGCTCAGTTGGCCGTCGAAGCGGATCGCCGCGCCCGCCACCAGCGGCTTGCCATGCGCCACGCAGGCTCGGTTGACCCTGTGGCGGGTGGCGAAGTTGTCGCTGCAGTCGATCACCACGTCCGCCGCCGCGACGAGCCGTGCGAGCAGCGCGTCGTCGGCGCGCATGACGTGCGTCTCGATCGCGATGCCGGGGTTGATGTCGCGCATCGCCTGGGCGGCCGATTCGACCTTGGGCTGGCCGACGCGGGCGTTCGTGTGCGCGATCTGGCGCTGGAGGTTGGTGAGGTCGACCTCGTCGTCGTCGACCAGCGTGACGTGCCCGACGCCCGCGGCCGCCAGGTACAGCGCCACCGGCGAGCCGAGGCCGCCCGCGCCGACCACGAGCGCCCGGCCGGCGCTGACGCGCGCCTGCCCGTCGATGCCGAATTCCTCGAGAAGGATGTGGCGCGAATAGCGCAGGAGCTCGCTGTCTTCCATGCGCCCGGGCTCAGTTTTCCTTCTTCTCTTCCTTGTTGTCGACGATGATCTGCGTCTTGCTGACCAGCACCGGCTGGCCCTTCAGGCGATTGAGCGCCTGCACCAGCGGGAAGTCCTTGTCGCTGCCGAACTCGGGCACCTTGCGGTCCTGCGGCGGCTTCTTGGCTTCTTCCTCGAGGCGCTTGCGCGCTTCGTCGCGGGCTTTTTCGCGCTCGGGGTCCTTGACCTCGGGGCCCTGGCCGCTCGCCAGGTGTTTCTCGAGGTCGGCCTCGCGCATGCGCAGCGCGGCGAACGGGCTGCCTTCGGCGCTCTCGTCGACCAGCACGTCGGGCACGATGCCCTTGGCCTGGATCGAGGTGCCGCTCGGCGTGTAGTAGCGCGCGGTGGTGATCTTGAGGCCGGTGTCGGGGCCGAGCGGACGCACCGTCTGCACCGAGCCCTTGCCGAAGGTCTGGCTGCCCA
>CAMLCW010000322.1 GCA_946478645.1 uncultured Variovorax sp. | reverse complement strand
ATGGGTCGAAGCATCGATCACGCCGACAGGGGGATTCACGCCGTACTGGACCATGGCAGCTCCTTTTTGTTGAGCTGTGACTCTTTCCTGACCGTGCGCGGGCGTCCGTCGGCATCATCCGCACGGCTGGGTAGGCATTGATCCCGAGGCCGGGCCAGCGATCTCTTGGAGCGGCATGGCCGTTTTTTCCCCTGCTGGAGCAAGCACCGGATGGCGGGCGCAGGTCTTGCGAAATCGTCCCACCGGCCAAAGGGCATGCCCGAGGCGTGCGCCTGCGGCGCCCCGCCGCGCGGTCCAGTGGCGCGACAGCTCGTAGCCGGCGCTACGCCCGCTGCCGGGTGATTTCTTCAGCACGCCCAATGCCAGCAGCTGCGTCCAATCACGCAGCGCGGAGGCAGGCGGGCACTTGGCGAAGCGGCCCGCTTGCTGCTGGTGAGCTTGCCCTCAAACCGTTGAGCAGTCGGTTGAACAAATTCACCTGCCGTTCGTTCAACGGCATTCCCGCCCAGCGTTGCCAGAAGTGCGCCTTGACCAGCGCGCCGTCCAGCGTGATCTGCGCAGTGGCGAAGGCCTCGGTGCAGTGTGCCGAGGAACCACGCCAGCCATGCGGTCACGTCGAGCGTGCGATTCTGCGCACGCTCCAGCCTGTCGTAGTACTGCCTGCGCTCGCGCTGGATCAGCGCCGAGAGACTGTAGAAGCGCTGCGGGCTGCCGTCGGCGCGGGCGATGGTCCCTCCGCATCGACGCGCCACTTGCCGATGGCGATCCTGTTCATGCCCGAAAACCCGGCCGAACAGGCCCGTCCACCGGCGCGTCCGCGCCGCGAGGGACGAGCGCGCGGATCGACGTCGAGCACCTCGTCTAGGAGTTCGCTGGTCTTGGCTTCCTCGGTCCGCGCGGCAAGGTGGCTTGACCGCGCGGCGCCAATCCCACGTCGGCCAGGCGCCCGAGCAATTTGCCCTAGGCGCGGCTGACCTTGCTAAGGGCTCGGCCTACACAGGCAGGTCGTAGCGCCAGGTGGGCTCTACCACGTTCTCTGCGGAAAAGGACGCTGCAAATCAGCGGTATGCAAACGGAAGCGGTCGACACGCCATCTCCGGACGCAGCCCTGCCCCTCTCACTCCCGCAGCGTGAACACCACCGACAGATAGGAAGCCGGGTGGGTCTGAATCACCTCGATCCCGTGCATTGCCGTAGCATCGAACAGAAGCGCGTCCCCTGCCCTCACGTCGACCACCTTGGCGCCGTAGCGATAGCTGACCTCCCCGGACAGGAAGTACAGGAACTTCAGGCCCGGGTGCTGGAAGGTCACGTAGGGATCGGCGCCGGGCAGCAGCGTGACGAGGTAGGGTTCCACGAACAGGTTGCCCGACAGCAGATGCCCCAGCAACTCATAGCGGTAGTGCGCCACCGCGCCGATGCGCTCTACAAGAACGCCACGACCGGCCCGTACGTGGCAGAAGTCCGTGCGCCGGCCTTGGTCGCTGAAGAAGCGCGACGTCGGCACGTGCAGGCCGTGCGCGAGACGCTCCAGAGTTTCCACCGAGGGACAGACCAGACCGCGTTCGATGCGCGAGAGCATCGAGGAAGATATCCCGCAGGCCCGCGCCAATCTGCCGCCAGACACCTTGGCGGCCATGCGCAGCGCCCTCACCTGGGCGCCAATGCGTAGTGCGGACTCGCTGCGAACGACAGCGTCGGATTGCCTCGGCTGAACATGCGTCACCGCGACCGGCAGCCAAAGGGGGCGGACCGTCGGCAGAGGTGAGGCGACTTGTCGGCGCGGCATTCGGAGTCGTTGACAGCAAAAAGGAACTCTGGGTCTCGGCGGTCGAGGCAGGCGCGTTCGAGCCGATCCACTGCAAGCTTCAAGAACAGGAACGCACTCATTGTGTACCATAAAAGCGGGTGCATAAATAGGTCTATGCGGCGAGATTCGTCGCATGCGATCGACGCAGGATCCCGCACTGCTGAAGGCCTTTGCGGCTGAGCTGAAGGCTCGGCGGGCAGCGCGCGGCTTCAATCAGGAGGAACTCGGCTTTGCCTCGGGCCTCAATCGCACATTCATTGCCAAGTTGGAGACGGCGACGACCAGCCCTTCATTGACGAGTCTTGTCTCCTTGTGCAACGGGCTCGAGGTGGACCCCCCGGAACTCATGAGCTCCTTGATGAAGCGGTACAAGAAGGAGCTGCGGACCATGGCGGCGGCGCGATAGGAGATCTCGCCCATTCCAGGGCAATTGCCCCTTCGCGGCTCAGGAGGCGGTCAGCCAGGCGCAGGCTGTGGTTGCTTCGCGAGCCCACGCTCGGCACGAGCTTCTCTGGTCAACGAGGAGGGACGTCAGGCGCGCCCGGCCGGAAGGCAACCGCTTCCTGGTGGACATGCGCCTGCGGCCGCATCAGGCAATTGCATGCGGGCGCAGCATCTGCTCGATCCCGGCCGCGCACGCCGGCATCAGGTTCAGCAGCAGACTGAATGTCCAGCCCCTGTAGAGGCTTGAGTGCATTGGCAAGCGAGATCTGGTTCGGCGAGGGAGAGGCGCGGCCGGGCAGAGATGCCGATGCACGCGGGATGGCGCATCAAAGCGCGCTCAGTTGGAATTGCAACCGGCGCCGGTCGCCAGTGAATCTCGACGCTCCCTCGATGCGTCCCCACGACTCGGCGCCTCTTGCTCGTCTCCGTTGTCGGGCGGCGGCGCCGTGATCCGACCACCATGGTTTGCGTGGCACTGCAATGTCTTGAGCTCGGCGATCAGCGAGAGCATGTGGACCCGTCTTTTCCTCATGGGGCGACTGTAAGTGGGAGTCCGCAGATAAAGAAGGAATAAGTTCACATTTTCGCGGCGACATTCGCGTTCACGGCCGCGGCAACGACTGTTCTTCCGTAGCCCAGCATACGAGCCGCAGTTCGTGGAGCCTCACGCAGTCGCTGGAGCCATCGCCGAAGCGGACCTCTGCCATGTCGTTGTCGCGGGCCTTGAGCCTGAGCGTTCCGCGCCGGCCCTTGTGTTCGACCACCAGCACCGTGCGGCCGCCACTGCTCGCATGAGCGCCCCGGATGGGGACATTGGTTGCCGGCAGCGACGGCTGGAACGGCCGGCCGCCACGCGTGCGCTCGAGCAATGCCTCCACCGTGCCGCGCGTGATGGGTCCACTGCCCTGGAGCAGTGCCGCGGCCTTGTCCGGGTTGGTCCTTGCTGCCAGGGAAAGCTGATAGAGCACCCGCAGATCGGTTCCGACGCGGCCCGCGTCGAAGACCGAGCGAACCTCCGCAGGCGCTTCGATCAGTGCCGCCGCCTCGGAAATGAAGGACCGCGGCTTGTTGAGCCTGCGCGCGATCTCTGCGCGCGTGTGGCCCTCGCGCTCGCGCTCGGCGATGAAGCGCGCGAGGTCGAAGGGCGACATGTTCTCGCGGTGCAGGTTCTCTGCGGCCTGGGCGTACGGATCGATGCGCGCGTCGATGAACGCGGGGATCAACGTCAGACCTGCACTGAGCGCCGCGCGCACGCGCCGCTCGCCGCGATTGACGACGTACCGTCCGGCCGTGTGGTGCGAACGCCGCAGCGACACCGGCTCCAGCACGCCATGCGTGCGGATCGACTCCGCAAGCTCGGCGAGCGTCTGCACATCCACCGTGCGCCGCGGCTGTGACGGATCGAAATCGATCAGCGACACGGGAACTTGCATCGGCGCGCCCTCGTGCGCCAGCGCCGCCTCTGCCAGGAGATCGCCGGCCTTGAACTGCGCGAGCTTGCTGAAATCCAGTCCGCCGGGCGTACTCACAGCACATCTCCTTCGCCGTGTGCGCGCGGTCGCATGTCGGGCTGCGCCGAACACGGGCCTGCGATGCGCTGCCAGAGCAGGTCGAACACCATGAGCAGCTCCGCGCCGGATTCCCGCGCCGAGCTCTTTGCGAGCCTCCAGACTGGAAGGCCCTCGGCGAGCGCTTCGGGAATGGCCGATCGCGTGGAGATCTTCGCCGGCAGCACGAACTCGGTGTAGTTCGATACGAGTTCCTGCAGCGCCGCCCTCTGGCGTACGGAATGCGGATTGAAGCGGTTCGCCACGATGCCCGCAAGCCGCAGCCGCGGGTTGTAGCGCCGCTGCACGCCGAAGACGGTCCTGAGCATGTCGGTGACGCCGTCGATGCTGTACTCCTCGAGCTCGATCGGACAAAGCACGCTGTCGGCCGAAATGAGTGCAGCGCTCATGCGCAGGCCCAGCGCGGGCGGTGTATCGATCACCACCCAGTCGAAGACCTGACCGAGCGCGGCGACGTGCCCGCAGAACGCGGGGATGACCATCCCCGGCTCGGACAGCTCGACATCCGCGAGCGCCTTGCTCCCGCCGAGCAGCGTGATGCCGGAAGCCTCCGGCCTCGACCAGGCGAGGGGCTCGCGTGAAAACAACGCACGGGCCTCCACGCCGCTTGCGAACCGACTGAGCGACTTCGAGCTGTTGCACTGGGTGTCCAGGTCGACCAAGCACACCCGCATGGCCTGCCGTTCGGCGAGCCAGTGCGCGTACAGCACGCTGAGGGTCGACTTGCCGACCCCGCCCTTCTGGTTGCTGAAGACGATCACGCCCATCCATGACCTCCGTTCGACGATCGGGGACGATTTCCTCCTGTGATGTAGCCGATGACCCGCGCACGAGCCACTATCAACTTTGATAGTGGCACCGCTGGCGCGCAGTCCTAACATGCCGCCCATCCAAAGCATCGAAGACATGCCTGCGGGCTCCGGATGACGCGGCCCTCCGCTTCGGGACCGGCATGCATCGCGTCTTCGTTCAGATTGTTCGTCGCAGCGGCCCACGGCGCTGCACCGCACTGACTGGAGCATTCGCCATGCAAGCTCGGGAGCTGCACCGCACCGCCAAGCCGACGAAGCCGTCGGTATGGCTGCCACTGGCCGCTTGCCTGGCTATCGCCCTCCTCGTCGTACCCGCCCGGTCCGAGGTGGCATCGGCGGTGGACGCATCCATGCAGGCATCGCGCGACGACGAGCGGATTCGCATCCTGCGCCACGAACTTGCTCGCACCGAAGCGCTCGCGACGCAGCTCGTGCAGCGCAGGGCCGAACGTCTTGCGGCAGGGGACGCGGTGGGCGCACAGGAGGCCGAGGCGCAGCGTCTGCGCGCCGTGCGCGACACCGTGGCGCTCGGGCGCGAGATCGCCGCTGCCGCCGAGGGTTCGATGCCCACCACAAGGGAAGCGCCAGCGCGCACGCGCGCGCCGGCCGGATCTCCGCGGCCGGCGTGGTGGGATGTGTACGGCCATTCCCGTCGTGGTGGCGCCGCAGCATCGCCGGTTTCCGATGACCGCAAGGAGTAGCTCCGAATGCCCGTCCCGTCCCGTCCCCCTGCCTGCAGTGCCGCCCCATTCCCCCGACGCGCGCACTATCCTGCGCCTTGCGGCGCGCTTCTCGCGGCGGCCGCGCGCTCTCAACAGGTACGGCAACCCGAAAGGCCGTCGCGCAACCGTCGTTCTTTGTCCGGCGCAGCTGAGGCTGCGCATCCGGTCGGCCGAGCGCGTTCGTGGCAGCGCATCCTTCGCGGATGTTCGGCCTGCACGGTGCTCGTGCCGCATCTCGCATTCGCGGGCAGTCCGTTCGCCACAGGTGCCGCTGCAACACAGACACAGCTCGTCGCGATACTGACGCCACTTGCCGCCGTCGCGGTCATGGTCGCGGGCGTGATGGCTTGGTTCGGCCGGATCAGCTGGTGGTGGATGGTCGGCGTCGTGATCGGCACCGTCCTTGTTTTCGGCGGGCCGCAGATCGTCTCGTGGATCCGCGGCATGTTCGGCGTCTGACGCAGGCGAGACAGCCATGGACCGCAACCAGGGCCTTGTCGCGGACACGCTCTTCGTCGGGATGACGCGAACCTCGATGGTCTGGGGCGTCACCTACTCGGCGATGATGTTCAATGTGGTGGTCACCGCCGAGTCGTTCATCGTGACCAAGAACCTGGCATGGCTGCTGGCTTTCGTGCC
>CAMLCW010000321.1 GCA_946478645.1 uncultured Variovorax sp. | reverse complement strand
GATGGACTCATCATGCGCAAAAGTCGCATTCGCCCCTTGTAGGAGTCTGCCGCGCGTGGCTGTGCGGCCTGACGGCCCGCCCTGCGTGGGACGCAGGGCGGCTGGTGCGCCCTCAGAGCTGCCGGCTGCGCGCGAGCGGCGGGTTCTGCGCGAAGTAGCGCTGGATGCCGCGCATCAGCGCATCGGAAAGGTCTTCCTGGTAGCTCGCGCTGCGCAGCTTGGCTTCTTCCTCGGGGTTGCTGATGAACGCGGTCTCGACCAGCACGCTGGGGATGTCGGGCGCCTTCAGCACCGCGAAGCCGGCCTGCTCGACGCTGGGCTTGTGCAGCCGCGCGCCGATGCCGCGGATCTCGCCGAGCATCGCGCCGCCGAGCTTGAGGCTGTCGTTGATCTGGGCCGTGGTGCTCATGTCGAGCAATGCGCGCTGCACTTGAACCTCGTGGTTGCCGACGTTCACGCCGCCGACCTTGTCGGCGTCGTTCTCCTTGTTCGCGAGCCAGCGCGCGGCGCTGCTCGATGCGCCGCTCTGGCTCAGCGCGAACACGCTCGCGCCGCGCGCGGCGGGCGTGGTGAATGCGTCGGCATGGATGCTCACGAAGAGGTCGGCCTGCACGCGCCGCGCCTTGTCGACCCGCACGCGCAGCGGCACGAAGAAGTCGGCATCGCGCGTGAGGAAGGCGCGCATCGGGTTGCCGTTGACGTTGCTCGCGTTGATGCGGTCGCGCAGGCGGTGCGCGATCTGCAGCACGATGTCTTTCTCGCGTGTGCCGTTGGGACCGATGGCGCCGGGGTCTTCGCCGCCATGGCCAGGGTCGAGCGCCACGATGATGATGCGGTCGGTGCGGTTCGCGGTGGCGCCGCCGCGCGCCACGGCCACGGGCGGCGGCGGTGGCGGTGCGACCGGCCTTGAAGGTGAAGGCGCGGGCGGCGCGGGGCGCGCGGCCTGCTGCGCCATCAGGTCGCCGAGCGGATCGGCCTGCGGTGGCAACCCGGCCACGGCCGGCGGGCGCGGTGCCGGCATGACCGGCACCGGTGCCGGAACCGGCGCGCGGGGCAGGGGCGTTGCGGGCACGTTCGGCGACGGCCGCACGAGGATCGGCGGCCCGCCGTCGGGCGCGAGGCCGGTGTAGCCGGTGTAGGGCGTGGCCGGCGGCGCCGCCGCGACCGCAGCGTCGTTGCTGCCGTTGGCGCGCCCGCGCGGCGCCTCGCGCAGGCGTTCGGCGATCAGCGCTTCCATCGGGTCGACGGGCTGCTCGGGATACAGGTCGAGCACGAGCCGGTGTTTGTAGGAGGCGATCGGCGCGAGCGAGAACACCTGCGGCACCACCGACTGCTTGAGGTCGAACACGATGCGCACCACCTTGGGTGCGTACTGGCCGACGCGCAGGCCGTCGATGTAGGGATCGCCCGGCTTGATCTTGCCGACCAGCTCGCGCAGCTCGGTGTTGAGGTCGATGCCGTCGATGTCGACCGCGAGCCGCGGCGGGCTGCCGACCACGAGCTGCTGCGACTTGAGCCGCGCGTCGGATTCGATCGTCACGCGCGTGTAGTCGGCCGCGGGCCACACGCGCACCGCGAGGATGGTGGCGCCGCGCGCGATCTGGTGCACGCCGAGCATCAGCGCGATGCTCCCGCCCTGCAGCAGCACGCGCCGTTTCAGGCCGCTCGCCTTCATGCGCCGGTCTGCGCCAGCAGGTCGCTGCCGCGGGGGGTGTTCGCAAGAAGGGTCACGTGGCGGGTGTCGTCGGTCATTGCTTCTATTTTAATAGCGAGGTCGGCAGCCGGTATATGGCCGGCGGCGTTGTCGGGCCACTCGACGAGCTTGAGCCCGGGGCCGGCGAAGATGTCGCGGAAACCCGCGTCCTCCCATTCGCGCGGGTCGTTGAACCGGTAGAAGTCGAAGTGGAAGATGGCGAGCCCGTCGGGCGCCTCGTGCGGCTCGACCACGGCGTAGGTCGGGCTCTTGATGCGGCCTTCGATGCCGAGCGCGCGCAGCAGGTGGCGAACGAAGGTGGTCTTGCCCGCGCCGAGGTCGCCGTGCAGCGCGACGAAGGCATCGCGCAGCGCCGGCGCTGCGGCGAGGGCGCGCGCAAAGGCCGCGGTGTCGTCCTCGCTCTGCCAGTGCAGCGAGCGGCTGGCGTTTCGGGTCTTCTGCGTTTCTACAATCGGCAAGTGATCGTCAGCCATCCACTCGTTGCTCGTATTCAGGCCTTGGCCCGGGAACTCGGATTCTCCCAAATAGGGATCGCGGGCGTCGATCTGTCGAGCGCCGAGGCCGGTCTGATGCAATGGCTGGCCCATGGGTTCCATGGCGAGATGAAATACATGGCCACGCACGGCACGCGGCGCGCGCGGCCGGCCGAACTGGTGCCGGGTACCGTGAGCGTGATCACGGCGCGCATGGACTACCTGCCGCGCGATACGCCCGAAGGCGAATGGCAGGCGATCGAGTTCGACCGGCTTTCGCGCCCCGGCGAGGCGATCGTCTCGCTGTATGCGCGCGGCCGCGACTATCACAAGGTGATGCGCACGCGGCTCGCGAGGCTGGCCGAGCGCATCGCCGAGGAAGTGGGGCCGTTCGGGCACCGCGCCTTCACCGACTCGGCACCGGTGCTCGAGGCCGAGCTCGCCTCGCGCAGCGGCCAGGGCTGGCGCGGCAAGCACACGCTGGTGCTCGACCGCGATGCGGGCTCGATGTTCTTTCTGGGCGAGATCTACGTCGACATGGCGCTGCCGCCGAGCGCGCCGGTCAGCGCGCATTGCGGCAGCTGCAGCGCCTGCATCGACGTATGTCCGACCAAGGCCATCGTCGCGCCGCACCGGCTCGATGCACGGCGCTGCATCTCGTACCTGACCATCGAGCACGCCGGCGCGATCCCGCTCGAGCTGCGCCCGCTCATGGCCAACCGCATCTACGGCTGCGACGACTGCCAGCTGACCTGCCCCTGGAACAAGTTCGCGAAGAAAAGCGTGCTGCCCGACTTCGACGCGCGCGAAGGCCTTACGGGCCAGTCGCTGGCCTCGCTTTTCGCCTGGACCGAAGAGGAGTTCCTGCGCCGCACCGAGGGCAGCCCGATCCGCCGCATCGGCCACGAGCGCTGGCTGCGCAACATCGCCGTGGCGCTCGGCAACGCACTGCGCGCGGGCGAGCCCGGCGCCGCCGAGGCGCTGGCCACGCGGGCGGAGGATGCGAGCGCGCTGGTGCGCGAACATGTGGCGTGGGGGCTCGCGCACCGCGTCGTGTCAATCAATTGAATTACAGTGGAGTCATCCTCTGACTTGGAGCCACGCATGGCCGCAAACGCATTGGTTCAAACCCGCATTGATGCCGAGGTGAAGGAGCGCGCCGCCGCGGTGCTCGACAACATCGGCCTGACCGTCTCGGACGTGATGAGGATCGTTCTGACCCGTGTCGCCCACGAGGGCGCCTTGCCGGCCGGTTTGACCGTAGACGCCGCGGCCCATGACGCCTGGTTTCGAGCCAAGGTGCAGGAGGCCCTGGATGATCCGCGGCCGGCCGTCGCGCACGAGAAAGTCGAAGCGTATTTCGCCAAGCGTCGAGCAGCGGCGCAGCGCAAAGCGGGTGAAGGACAAGCGTGAGGCTTGGCGTGGTCACCATTGGCGATGGATGACCGAGAACGAATCTTCGACTTCATCGAGCAAGACGATCCGCGCACCGCGATGGCCGTGGACGAGCGCATTGCCAGCCAAGTGCTGGTGCTGTTGCAGTTTCCGGAGGGCGGGCGTCCAGGGCGCGTCGAAGGCACGCGCGAACTGATCATTCGCCGCACGCCGTACATCGTGGCCTACCGCGTCCGACAGTATTGCGTTCGCATCCTTCGGGTTCTCCACAGCGCGCAGCTGTGGCCGGGAAAACTGACAGACCTGCCTTGAAGCGCTCTTGGCAGCGGGTGTGCCGGCAGGCTAACGCGGCAACGCCAGCGCGAACGGCAGGCTCACCACGCCCAGCAGCGTCGACAGCGTCACCAGGCCCGCCACGTAAGGCCCGTTGTAGCCCATGCGCGCTGCGAGCACATAGGCGCTCGACGCGGTCGGCACGGCCGAGAACGCCATCAGCACCGCGGCCTGGGTCGCGTCGAGGCCGAGCCCGCGCGAGAGGCCCCAGGCCACCAGCGGCAGCAGCAGGTGCCGGATCGCGAGCACCGACACCGCGAGCGCCTTGCCGCGCCCCAGCGTCGCGAACTGCATGCCCGCACCTGCGGCCATGAGGCCGAGTGCGAGCGACGCCGCACCGATGCGCGTGAGCGTTGGCGTGGCCCAGGCCGGCACGGTGAGCCCCAGCATGTTGGCGAGCAGCCCCGCGAGCGTGGCGACGATCAGCGGATTGCGCACCAGTTGCCGCGCGAAGCCGCTCTTGGCATGCCGCGCCATCGGCCAGACGGCGGCGATGTTGAGCATCGGCACGCACACGCCGATGAGCACCGCGATCAGCAGCAGGCCCTGCGGACCGGCAAGGCGGTCGGCGAGCGCCAAGCAGATGAAGGAGTTGAAGCGGAAGGCGATCTGCGCACTGGCCGCATGGTCGCGCCGTTCGATGTGCCGGCCGAGGCCGGGCACGAAAGGCAGCGCGTAGGCCATCGCGATGCCGCACAAGCCGATGCCGACGCCGGCCGTGAGCAGGCTCGAGGTGGCGCCGAAATCGAGCGGGCTGCGCACGATCGAGTGGAACAGCAGCACCGGAAATAGAAAGTAGTACACCAGGCTTTCGACCTGGTCCCAGACGCGGCGGTCCAGCGCGGTGTAGCGGCAGAGCAGCCATCCGATGGCGATGAGCGAGAAATCGGGGAAGAGCAGCTGTGCGAAGTTCACCGGTTCGAGCATAAACCGTAGGAAACCATGGGTAATCCACAGCACGGGGCGGGACGTGGTGCGGCTAGCATCCGGGGCTTTGCTTTTTCGACAACAGTCAATCAAGGAGTTATAGATGCAACGTCGTCAATGGAGCGCCACAGTCGGTGCCGTCGCGCTGCTCGCGGCCGCGGGCCAGAGCTTTGCCCAGGGCTATCCCACCAAGCCGGTCGAACTGAGCGTTCCCTTCGCGCCGGGCGGCACCACCGACATCGTGGCGCGCGTGATCGCCGACCCGCTGGGCAAGGTGCTCGGCCAGCCCGTGGTGGTGATCAACCGCGCCGGCGGCGGCGGCATCGTGGGCGCAGCCGAGACGGCGCGCGCGGCACCCGACGGCTACAAGCTCGGCGTGGCCACGGTCTCGAGCACGGCGGCCAACCCCGCCATCAATCCGAAGGTGCCGTACAACCCGATCACCGACTTCACGCCGATCATCAACATCGCGGCCACGCCGAACATCATTGCGGTGAACCCGAGCTTCCCGGCCAAGAACTACGCCGAGTTCGTGGCCGAGCTCAAGAAGAACCCCGGCAAGTACTCGTACGCTTCGTCGGGCACGGGCGGCATTGGCCATCTGCTGATGGAGCTCTACAAGAGCCTGACCAACACCTTCGTCACGCACATCCCGTACCGCGGCGCGGGCCCCGCGCTCAACGACGTGGTGGCGGGCCAGGTGCCGATCATGTTCGACAACATCCCTTCGGCGATGCCCTTCATCCAGAGCGGTCGCCTGGTTCCGATCGTGGTCTCGGCACCGCAGCGCCTCGCCGCACTGCCGAACGTGCCGACCTTCAAGGAAGTCGGGCTCGAGCCCGTCAACCGCATGGCCTACTACGGCATCCTCGGCCCCAAGGGCGTGCCGAAGGAAGTGGTCGACAAGATCAACGCCGGCGTGAAGAAGGCGGTCGAGGATCCGGCCGTGAAGAAGCGCATCGAGGACACGGGTTCGCTGGTGGTGGCCAATTCGCCCGAGCAGTTCGCCGCGCAGATCAAGGCCGAGTACGACGTGTACAAGCAGGTGGTCGTGAAGCAGAAGCTCACGCTCGACTGATCCGCCTTGCCTGACAGGGGCCGCCCGCGCAGGGCGGCCCTTTTCTTTTGACCGGATCGGAGGCCCTAGAAAGCGGCGCCGA
>CAMLCW010000320.1 GCA_946478645.1 uncultured Variovorax sp. | reverse complement strand
ACGTCTGGCTCGACGCGCCCGTGGGCTACCTGGCCTCGCTCAAGAACCTGCTCGACAAGCGCTGCATCGAGCTCGGCGGCGACGGCATCTCCTACACCGAGTACATGGCCGACCCCGACCTGGAGCAGGTGCACTTCATCGGCAAGGACATCATCACCTTCCACACCCTCTTCTGGCCCGCGATGCTGCATTTCAGCGGCCGCAAGGCGCCCGACGCGGTGTACGTGCACGGCCACCTCACGGTGAGCGGCGAGAAGATGAGCAAGAGCCGCGGCACCGGCATCGACCCGCTGCGCTACCTCTCGATCGGGCTCGACCCCGAGTGGCTGCGCTACTACATCGCGGCCAAGCTCAACGGCCGCAACGAGGACATCGACTTCAACCCCGAGGACTTCGTCGCGCGCGTCAACAGCGACCTCGTGGGCAAGTACATCAACATCGCGAGCCGCGCGGCCGGCTTCATCGGCAAGCGCTTCGGCGGCAAGCTCGGCGAAGTGTCGGCCGATGGCGATGCGCTGCTGTTCGCGTTGCGCGACGCGGCGGGGCAGCTGCATTCGCTGTACGACGGGCGCGACTACGCGCGCGCGCTGCGCGAGACGATGGCGCTCGCCGACAAGGTGAACGAGTACGTCGACCAGAACAAGCCCTGGGAACTCGCCAAGAAGGAAGGCCAGGAAGCGCGGCTGCACGACGTGTGCACCGTCTGCATCGAGGCCTTCCGCCTGCTCACGCTGTACCTGAAGCCGGTGCTGCCGGCGCTCGCCACGAAGGTCGAGGCCTTCCTCGGCATCGCGCCGCTGACCTGGGCCGATGCCGCCCAGGCGCTGCCCGCGGGCCATGCCATCGGCGAGTACAAGCACCTGATGCAGCGCGCCGACCCGAAGATGGTCGACAAGCTCTTCGACGCCCCCGAACCCGCCGCCGGCACCGCCCCCGAAGCGGCCGCCGATGCCCAGGCGCTGCCGGGCGGCGAGGCGATCGCGCCCACGATCACCATCGACGATTTCGCGAAGATCGACCTGCGCATCGCGAAGATCGTCGCCTGCGAGAAGGTCGAGGGCTCGACCAAGCTGCTGCGGCTCACGCTCGACGCGGGCGAGGAAAAGACCCGCAACGTGTTCAGCGGCATCGCCTCTGCCTACCAGCCTGAGCAGCTCGTGGGCAAGCTCACGGTGCTGGTCGCCAACCTTGCGCCGCGCAAGATGAAGTTCGGCATCAGCGAGGGCATGGTGCTGGCCGCGAGCCACGCCGACGAGAAAGCCCAGCCCGGCATCCACGTGCTCGAACCCTGGCCCGGCGCGACACCCGGCATGCGGGTGCGCTGAAGCACGCGCCGATGCTGCCCACCCTCGAGATCGACGGCCACGTCGCCACCGTCACGCTGCGGCGGCCGCAGGCTGCCAACAAGCTGACGCCGGAAGACCTGCCCGAACTGGTGCACCACGTCGAGGCAGTGAACGGCGCGCCCGCGGTGCTGGTGCTCGTCATCCGCGCCGAGGGCAGGCATTTCTGCAGCGGCTACGACATCTCGGAGGTGGCGGCCAGCAGCCAGACCGAGGGCCGCAGCTTCGGCGAGATGGTCGATGCGCTCGAGAACTGCCGCGCGGTCACCATCGCGGCGGTGCATGGCGGCGTCTTCGGCGGCGCGACCGACCTGGTGCTGGCCTGCGACTTTCGCGTGGGCGTGCGCAGCGCCGAAATGTTCATGCCGGCCGCGCGGCTCGGCCTGCACTTCTACCAGAGCGGCATGGAGCGCTATGTCTCGCGGCTCGGGCTGGACATGGCCAAGCGGCTCTTCCTGACCGCCGAGAAGCTCGACGGTGCCGCGATGCGCGACTGCGGGTTCTTCACGCACCTGGCCGACGATGCGGCCGCGCTTGACGCGCAGGTGCAGCAGCTCCGCACCACACTGGCCGGCATGGCGCCGCTCGCGCTGCTCGGCATGAAGAAGCACCTGAACCGCATCGCGCGCGGCACGGCCGATGCCGCCGCGATCCATCAGGAGGTGCAGCGCACCGTCGCCTCCGAAGACCTGGCCGAGGGCGGCCGGGCCTGGCGCGAGAAGCGTCCGCCGGTCTTCAAGGGCCGCTGAGCGGCCTTTCGGCGCAGGGCTGGTGCCGCCGCGGGCGGTCGGTGCAAAATCCGCCGATGCAAAGCCATCGCTCCCGCTTCCGACTTCTCGTTCTCATGCCGCTCGGCTTGGCGGGCGCCCTGCTGCTCGGCGGCTGCGCCGTGGTCAGCGTGGCCGGCACCGCGGTGAGCGTGGGCGCCGGTGCGGTCGGCCTCGCGGCCGACGCCGCCATCGGCACCGCGCGCATCACGGGCAAGGCGGTGGGCGCGGCCGCCGACGCGGTGATCCCCGACAGCGACTGACGCGGCGCCCCGGCCCGCGCATCGCCTGCGCGTCACGGGCGCGGGGTCACAATGGGCGCCACATGCAGTCACCGCTGACCTTCACCCGCTTTCGCCCGCGCCTGCTCGACGCGGTCGCAGACTACAACCGCACGCGCTTCTTCAAGGACCTCGGCGCCGGGGCCACGGTGGGCATCGTGGCGCTGCCGCTGGCCATGGCCTTCGCCATCGCCTCCGGGCTGCCGCCCGAGGCCGGCATCTGGACCGCGATCATCGCGGGCTTCCTGATTTCGCTCCTGGGCGGCTCGGCGGTGCAGATCGGCGGGCCGGCGGGCGCATTCATCGTGATCGTCTACGGCATCGTCGAACGCTACGGCGTCGCGAACCTGCTGATCTCGACCGCCTGCGCCGGCGTGCTGCTGTTCGCGGCCGGGCTGTTCGGACTGGGGCGGCTGGTGCGCTTCGTGCCGCTGTCGATCGTGGTGGGCTTCACCAACGGCATCGCGGTGCTGATCCTGCTGTCGCAGCTCAAGGACCTGCTCGGCCTCGAGGTCGAGAAGATGCCGGCCGACGTGTTCTCGCAACTGCATGCGATGGCGCTGCAGATCGGCACCTTCAATCCGCATGCGTTCGCGCTCGGCTCGGCCTGCGTCGCGGGGCTTTTGGCATGGCCGCTGCTGCGGCGCGTCGAGCCCCCCGTGGACGCTTCACTGCCCCGCGCCGCATGGCGCATCGCCGGCTGGCGGGCACTGCACACGGTGGCGCGGCTGCCGGGCCCGATCGTCGCGCTGGTCACGCTGACCTTGCTGTCATGGGGCCTCGCGCTGCCGGTGGAAACCATCGGCACGCGCTTCGGCGGCATTCCCGAGGGCCTGCCGGCGTTCGCGCTGCCTGATTTCTCGTGGGAAATCGTCAAGCAGCTGGTCACGCCGACGCTGACCATCGCGCTGCTCGGCGCCATCGAGTCGCTGCTGTGCGCGCGCGTGGCCGACCAGCTTTCCGGCCAGCCGCGCCACGATCCGAACCAGGAACTGATGGCGCAGGGCATCGCCAACGTGGTGGCGCCCTTCTTCGGCGGCATGCCGGCCACCGGCACCATCGCGCGCACGGTGACCAACATCCGGTCCGGCGGCAGTTCGCCGGTCGCGGGCATGGTGCATGCGCTCACGCTGATGGTGGTCGTGCTGCTGGCCGCGCCGCTCGCACGCCACGTACCGCTCGCGGTGCTCGCGGGCATCCTGGTGTTCGTGGGCCTCAACATGGGCGAATGGCGCGAGTTCACGCCCGGGCAGCTGCGCCACTTCAGCCGCCACTACCGGCTGCTGATGCTCGGCACCTTCTTCCTGACCGTGGTGTTCGACCTCACGGTGGCGGTGCAGGTGGGCATCGTGCTGGCGTGCGCGCTGTTCATCCGGCGCATGAGCGGGCTGTTCAGCGTCGAGCTGATGACGCTGCAGCCGCCGGTGCTGACCTACCGGCTCTACGGTGCGCTGTTCTTCGGTGCGGCGGCCAAGCTGGACGAGGCCGTCAACGCGGCCGAGAGCGCGCCGCGCGGCATGACGGTGGTGATCGACGCCACCTACCTGATCTACCTGGACGCGTCGGGTGTCGATGCGCTGCGCCAGCTGCACCGGGCGGTGCTCGCGCGCGGCGGGCTGCTGCGGCTGGAGTCGCTGCAGCCGCAGCCGCTCGAGGTGATCGTGCGTTCGGGGTTTTCCGAAGAGCTGCTGACGGGACAGCCGCGCGAGCCGGAGGCGGAGGGCCCCGGGTCGCTGCACCGGAGCTAGTTCGCCTCGGTGCTCCGGTCGGGCGAGGAACCGCTGCGCACCACGCGCTGGTCGTCGTTGAGCACCGCCGTGAAGACCATCGGCGAATTGGGCGGCTGCACCCAGCGCCATTCCCATTCGTATTCGCGCCGCAGCGCGTACGGCGTCACCTTGGCGGGCTTGCCGAGCAGCTTGCGCAGCTCTTCCATCGCCATGCCGGGCTGCACCCGCGCGAAGTTCTCGGGCGTGAGCACCTGGCGCAGCGCGCTCATCTTGCCGTCGGCGCCGATGGTGATCATGTAGTTCTTCTGGCCCTGCGGCTGGCGGTTGTATTCGAGCACCCGGCCGCCGGGCGCGTCCCAGACGTTCTCGGGCTCGCCGAAGCGCGCGCGCACGTCGGCCTCGGTGGAAACGCCCTCCTCGAGCTCGCTGATGCGCTGCGGATCACAACCCGAAAGCCCGACGATCGCCGCCGCCGCCAGCGCCATCGCGACGCCGATCCGGCGCCCCTGTCCTTGCTTCATGACATCCCCGGTAAAATTCGCGCTACAAAGGTCCAGTCTATGTCCATCTTCCGCCGCCCCCACTACACCTCCGAGATCACCAGCTTCATCGAGGAGATGAAAGCCAAGAAGCCGACGCTGGAGGCCGAACAGCGCGCCGGCCGCGCCCTGCTCTGGGACAAGCACCTCGACCGCAGCCTGCTCGAGGAATACAAGGAAGCGCGCGTGCCGCAGCAGCCGTACGTCTACCAGACCAGCGGCAAGTGATGGCGCCTTGCGGCATCGGCGGTCCGCTGCGCAGCGCCTGACGCTATTGAATTGATAGCGCACGCCCGCATGAAGGACAACGAGGACAACGACACGCCCGTGGCTGGCATGCCCGAGGTGGTCGACCAGGTCGCGCTCGCCCGGCTCTACGGCGAGCCGTTGTTCGCGATGCCGAAGGACCTGTACATCCCGCCCGAGGCGCTGCAGGTCTTCCTCGAGGCCTTCGAGGGCCCGCTCGACCTGCTGCTCTACCTGATCCGCAAGCAGAACTTCAACATCCTTGACATCCCGATGGCGGGGCTCACGCGGCAGTACCTGAGCTACGTCGACGAGATCCGCCAGACCAACCTCGAACTCGCGGCCGAATACCTGCTGATGGCGGCGATGCTGATCGAGATCAAGTCGCGCATGCTGCTGCCGCCCAAGAAGGTGGCCGAGGGCGAAGAAGCCGAAGACCCGCGCGCCGAACTCGTGCGCCGCCTGCTCGAGTACGAGCAGACCAAGCTGCAGGCCGCGGCCATCAACGCGCTGCCGACCTACGGCCGCGATTTCTGGAAGGGGCAGGTCTACATCGAGCAGTCGCTCAAGCCCCGCTTCCCCGACGTCGACGTGGTCGAGCTGCGCGACGCCTGGGCCGACATCATGAAGCGCGCCAAGCTCGTGCAGCATCACAAGATCTCGCGCGAAGAGCTCAACGTGCGCGAGCACATGAGCATCGTGCTGCGCCACCTGCAGGGGCAGCGCTTCGTCGAGTTCGAGAAGCTGTTCGACGTGTCGCGCGGCGCACCGGTGCTGATCGTCACCTTCATCGCGATGCTCGAGCTCGCCAAGGAGACGCTGATCGACATCACGCAGGCCGAGGCCTTCGCGCCGATCTACGTGCGCCTCGCGTACGCCCCGGCCTGAAAAGCTGATCCCTGCCCCCGGACCGGCCGAGCCATGCGCGACTTCGACGTTCTCATCGTGGGCAGCGGCCTGGCGGGGCTGTCGGCCGCGCTGCACCTCGCGCCGACGCACCGCGTGGCGGTGCTGACCAAGCGCGCACTGAGCGACGGCGCTAGCGCCTGGGCGCAGGGCGGCATCGCGGCGGTGCAGGCCGAGGGCGACAGCTTCGACGCCCACGTGGAAGACACCTTCGT
>CAMLCW010000319.1 GCA_946478645.1 uncultured Variovorax sp. | reverse complement strand
GGCAACACCGACTTCCTCAACATGCTCGAGCGCGAGCGGCTGCAGTCGAAGAAGATCTCGAAGACGCAGGCCGTGACGAGCCAGCTCGGCCATCCGATGAAGGTGGCCGACGTGCACGTGGGCCCGAGCGACCACGTGCCGTGGCTGGCCGACCGCAAGTGGTGCTACATCCGCATGGAGGGAACGACCTTTGGCAACGTGCCGCTGCAGTGCGAGGTCAAGCTCGAGGTCTGGGACTCGCCCAATTCCGCGGGCGTGGTGATCGACGCGGTGCGCTGCGCCAAGCTCGCGCTCGACCGCGGCGTGGGCGGCGCGGTGCTCGCGCCGTCGAGCTACTTCATGAAGTCGCCGCCGCAGCAGTTCACCGACGACGAGGCACGCGAGCTCGTCGAAGCCTTCATCCGCGGCGATGCCGAAGCCTCTGCACCGCCCGAGCGCAAGACGCGCAGCACGCAGAACAAGCCCGCCATGCGCCATGCCGCCGCAAGGAGCAAGCTCGCATGATCGAAGCCGTCAAGTTCTGGAACGAACCCAACAACAAGTCGCACTGGGACCTCGAACTCGACCCCGACTGGTCGGCCTACGCACAGATGGTGAAGCTGGCCTCGGCCGCGGTGCGCGCCGAGAACGACGGGCTCACGCAGGTGCTCGGCGGCATCTCGCCGATCGATGCGCGCTTCATGGCGGGCTTGCGCGACCGCGGCGTGCTCGATGGGCTCGACGCGGTGGCGGTGCATGGCTTTCCGCTCGACTGGAACAACTGGCTGATCCACGAATGGCCCGCGCGCATCGCCGAGATCGAGGCCGTCACGCACCTGCCGGTGTGGGTGACCGAGGTCGGCGTCTCGACCTTCGGTGCCGAGGAGGTGCAGGAGTTCGGGCTGCGCCGCACGGCCGAGCTGCTGGTCGGCCGCGTGCCGCGCATCTTCTGGTATTCGCTCTATGACCTGCCGCAGGCCTGGCCCGCCACCACGCGGCACCGCGAGGCCGAGGGGTCGAGCTACTACCGGCACTTCCACATGGGGCTGCTGCGCGAGGACGGCACGCCCAAGCTGGCCTGCGAGCAGTTTGCCGCCTACACGCCCGCGATGGGCATCTGCCAGTGGTTCCACTTCGAGGACCACCGGCTCGACGATGCGGTGCGCTGGCTCCAGCGCCTGGGCGTGCGCCAGTTGCGCACCGGCCTGAGCTGGGCCGACAGCTTCCGGCCCGATGCCGATGCCTGGTTCGACCGCCAGATGCGCGCGCTCGAACCGTTCGACGTGACGCTGACCTTCTGCTTCACGCCCGAGCACCGCGGCATCGCGCCGCATCACACGAGCCCGCCGCAGCAGCCCGAAGAGTTCGCCGAGTTCTGCGCGCGCATGGTGCGGCGCTATGCGCCGGCGAGCGGCTATGCGTCGAACCGCGCGTGCAGCGTGATGCCCTTCGCCGACACCGGCACCGCGGCCCCCTCGCGCGCGCTGGCGCGCTGAACCGGCGACAGCTCGCCGGCCGACAGCAGGCCATCGAAGTACTCGATGGTCCTGCGCAGGCCCTCCTCGATCTGCACGCTGGGCTCCCAGCCGAACATCTGCCGCGCGAGCCGCACGTCGGGGCGGCGCTGCATCGGATCGTCCGACGGCAGCGGTGCGAAAGTGAGCTTCGACGATGAGCCCGTGAGGCGGATCACCATCGTGGCGAGGTCGCGCACGGTGAACTCCACCGGGTTGCCGATGTTCACCGGCCCCGGCGCGCCGGGCTCGGCTTCCATGAAGCGGTGCAGCCCCTCGACGAGGTCGTCGACGAAGCAGAAGCTGCGCGTCTGCAGCCCCTCGCCATAGACCGTGATCGGGTCGCCGCGCAGCGCCTGCACGATGAAGTTCGACACCACGCGGCCGTCGCGCGGATGCATGCGCGGGCCATAGGTGTTGAAGATGCGCGCCACGCGGATGTCGACGCCGTGCTGGCGGTGGTAGTCGAAGAACAACGTCTCGGCGCAGCGCTTGCCCTCGTCGTAGCAGCTGCGCACGCCGATCGGATTGACCTTGCCCCAATAGCTCTCGGGCTGCGGATGCACGTCGGGGTCGCCGTAGACCTCGCTGGTCGAGGCCTGCAGGATGCGCGCATGCACGCGCTTGGCGAGCCCCAGCATGTTGATCGCGCCGTGCACGCTGGTCTTGGTGGTCTGCACCGGATCGTGCTGGTAGTGCACCGGCGAGGCCGGGCAAGCCAGGTTGTAGACCTGGTCGACCTCGACGTAGAGCGGCAGCGTCACGTCGTGTCGCATCAGCTCGAAATGCGGATTGCCCAGCAGGTGCTCGACGTTGCGGCGCGTGCCGGTGAAGAAGTTGTCGACGCACAGCACGTCGTGGCCCTGCGCGAGCAGGCGCTCGCAGAGATGACTGCCGAGGAAGCCGGCGCCGCCGGTCACGAGGATGCGGCGTTGGGTGTTGTAGATACGCATGTTGTTTTCCTTTTTTGTTTCTTCAGTGAACCGGAAGGCGCCGTTGCTCCCTCCCCCTCCGGGGGAGGGTTGGGGTGGGGGCCAGCGGCGCTACAACTGCCAGCGCCCTGCCTGCCCCCATCCCAGCCTTCCCCCAAAGGGGGAAGGAGCCTGGCGCGCTGCACGCCACCCGCAGCCGATGCAACGAATGGGGCCGTTGCTCCCTCCCCCGCTGGGGGAGGGTTGGGGTGGGGGCCTGCGGCCTTACAACTGCCAGCGCCCTGCCTGCCCCCATCCCAGCCTTCCCCCGGAGGGGGAAGGAGCCTGACGCGCTGAAGTTGATGCCCGATTCCATTTCAGCGACCGATCGCCAGGTAGTCGAAGCCCTGCGAGCGGATCTCCGGGTCGTAGAGGTTGCGGCCGTCGAAGATCAACGGCTGCTTCAGCACGGACTTCAGCGCGCTGAAGTTCGGGCTCTTGAAGGCCTTCCAGTCGGTGAGCACCACCAGCGCATCGGCGTTCTCGGCCGCCTGCATCGGGCTGTCGACATAGCGCAGCCGCGCGACGAGCTCGGGCATGCCGTCGAGGTCGGCCGCGATCACCTTGCGCGCCTCGGCCATCGCGACCGGGTCGTGCGCCACCACCTCGGCACCGCGCACCAGCAGCGCCTTGACGACGATGCGGCTCGGCGCCTCGCGCATGTCGTCGGTGTTGGGCTTGAAGGCCAGGCCCCAGACGCCGAAGCGGCGCCCGCGCAGGTCTTCGCCGAAGCGGCGCACGATCTTCTCGACCAGCACCTGCTTCTGCGCGTCGTTGACGGCGCGCACGGCCTCCAGCACCTGCAGGCGCTGGCCGTGCGTGGCGGCCGTGTGCACCAGCGCCTGCACGTCCTTGGGAAAGCAGCTGCCGCCATAACCCAGGCCCGCATACAGGAAGCTGTAGCCGATGCGCGGATCGGAGCCGATGCCGCGGCGCACCTGCTCGATGTCGACCCCGACCTTCTCCGCCAGGTTGGCGAGCTCGTTCATGAAGCTGATGCGGGTAGCCAGCATCGCGTTGGCCGCGTACTTGGTGAACTCGGCCGCCTTCACGTCCATGTGGATCATGCGGTCGCGCTGTCGATTGAAGGGTGCATAGAGCCGCGTCATCACCTCGCGCGCGGTCCGGCCGGCCTCGCCCGCCTCGGTGCCGATCACGATGCGGTCGGGCCGCATGAAGTCGTCGACGGCCGCGCCCTCCTTCAGGAACTCGGGGTTCGAGACGATCGCGAGCGGAATGCCCTGCAGGCTGCTGCCGGCCGCGGGGTCGCCACTGGCACGGCGCTGCGACAGCTCTTCCTCGATGGCCGCGCGCAGCCTGCTTGCGGTGCCGACCGGCACGGTCGACTTCTCGACCACCACCTTGAAGCCCTGCATGTGGCGCCCGATGCTGCGCCCCGCCGCCAGCACGTACTGCAGGTCGGCGCTGCCGTCCTCGCCGGGCGGCGTGCCGGCCGCGATGAAGACCAGGTCGCCGTGGTGGACCGCGCGCGCCACGTCGGTGGTGAAGTCGAGCCGCCCGGTGCGCACGTTGCGCTCGATGAGTTGCGGCAGTCCCTCTTCATGGATCGGCACGCCGCCCGATCGGAGGATGTCGACCTTGCGTTCGTCGACGTCGAAGCAGATGACTTCGTTGCCGATTTCCGCGAGGCAGCTGCCCGTGACGAGGCCGACGTAGCCGGTACCGAGGACTGAGATTTTCATGAGTGGGATGAACGGGTTGAGCGCGTGGCGTGGCGAGTTGCGTGTGATGTAAGCCTGTTGAAAAAAACCTAGCAGAAATCTTTTGGAGAAGGAACAGGACAGCACCGTGGCGCGCGATGGACTGCATTGATGAGCGGGAACGGCGCCACACTGGATGCAATGTCGAACTGGACACCCAACTTCAACTGGATCACGCAGCAGCTCGCCGTGGGCGGCAGCTTTCCGTCGGAGCAGGCCGAGGCGCTTGCAAGCGCGCACGGCATCCGTGCGGTGGTCGACCTGCGCGAAGAGGACAAGGATGACGAGGCGCTGCTGCAGCGCCATGGCATCACGCTGCTGCACCTGCCGACCGAGGACATGTGCGGCGTCGATGCGCCGCAGCTCGACGCGGGCGTGGCCTTTGCCAACGAACGGCTCGATCGCGGCGACCGACTGTTAATCCATTGCGAGCACGGCATCGGCCGCTCGGCCACGCTCGCGCTCTGCGTGATGGTCTCGCGCGGCGCGGCGCCGCTCGCCGCGCTCGAACGCATGAAGGACCGGCGCGCGCTGGTGTCGCCATCGCCCGCGCAGTTCGCATGCTGGAGCGAATGGCTCGCGCGCCATCGCACGCTGCGGCGCGCACGCTGGGAGGTGCCCGACTTCGACGCCTTCCAGGCCATCGCCTACCGCCACCTGCAGCACGGCTGATGCGGGTCTTCGGCGACGCCGTGCGACGCGAGCCCGTGGCGCTCAAGCTCACAAGGCTGCGCACCCAGCTAGCCGCTGCGCGCGCCTCGCCAGCGGGCATCGCGCGGCACGGCCTGCTCGTCGACGCGCTGATCGAAGCCGGCGAACTGGCGCAGGGCATCGCCGACGCGCGCTTCGCCGCGGCCGGCCGGCGCGATGCGCACTGGCCCGATGCCGCGGCAGCGATGGCGCTGGCCATGGCGATGGCGCGGCTGTGCGCGTGCTCATGGCAGAGCGGGTTCGCCCAGGGGCCCGGCGATGCGCAGGCCGAAGAAGCGCGGATCGCCGCCTGCGAGGCCGCCCTGCCCTCGACCGAGCTCGAGGTGAAGCAGCCCGAGGGCTTCGCTTTCTATGCGCTCTATCCCGAAGCCTTCCTGGCCGCCGCCGCGCCGCTCGGCGAGCGGCCGTGGCGCGTCATCGGCCTGCGCAGCATCGGCACCACGCTGGCGGCGATGGTGGCGAGCGCGCTCGGCGACGACGCGCCGCTGACGCTGCGGCCCGTCGGCCATCCGTTCGACCGGCGCGTCGCGTGGGATGGCGGCGCGCTGGCGATGCCCGGCGCGCACCACGCGGTGGTCGACGAAGGACCGGGCCTCTCGGGCTCGTCGGTCGCCGGGGTGCTGCGGCAGTTGCGCGCCGAGGGCGTGCCGCCCGATCGCATCCATCTGTTCCCCGGGCACGGCAATGGACCGGGCGCGCAGGCCAGCGCCGAGACGCGCGCGCTCTGGGCCGCCACGCCGACGCATGTGGCCGGCTTCGACGAACTGATCCTGCACGCGGCGGAACCGGCGCATCGGCTGCAGCGTTGGGTCGAGGCGCTCGTCGGGCCGCTGGCTTCGCCGCTCGAAGAGACCACGGGCGGCGGCTGGCGCGGCGCGCTTGGCGTGGCGGCCGGCGTGCAGATGCCGGCCCATCCATGGCAGGAGCGCCGCAAGTTCCTGGCGCGCACCGTCGACGGCCGCACATGGCTCGTGAAGTTTGCCGGCCTCGGCCATGCGGCGCGCGAGCGCTTCGCCTGCGCGGGGCAACTGGCGGCCGCGGGCTTCTCGCCCGCCGCGGGGGGGCTGTGCCATGGCTTCCTCGTAGAGCGGGGGGATGCGGAGATGACGCCCCTAGGGCCCGACCCGCTCGCC
>CAMLCW010000318.1 GCA_946478645.1 uncultured Variovorax sp. | reverse complement strand
ACGCACTGGGACCAGGACGCCGAGGCCGCGTTCACCACGGCCGTCGCCGAGCGGGTTCGGGATCGCGTCGCGGCCCTCCTCGCGCTGGCCCTGTCCGCCCCCGTTGCGATTGCCGCGGCGCTTCTTGTTGCGCCCGTTGCGACCGCCGCCGCCCGGGCCTTCCTGGCCACGCTGCTGCGGGCGCGGCGCACCCCCGCCCGAGGCCTGGAACAGCGCATTGATGTCGCGCTCGTCGAGCTCCATCCAGGCGCCGCGCTTCAGCCCGCGCGGCAGCACCATCGCGCCGTAGCGGATGCGGATCAGGCGGCTGACCGCATGGCCGACCGATTCGAACAGGCGCCGCACCTCGCGGTTGCGGCCTTCGGAGATGGTGACGCGGTACCAGCAATTGGAGCCCTCGCCGCCGCCGTCCTCGATGGTGCCGAACTGGGCCATGCCGTCGTCGAGGCGCACGCCGACGAGCAGGCGCTTCTTCTCGTCGGCGCTGAGCGCACCGAGCACACGCACGGCGTATTCGCGCTCGAGCCCGAAGCGCGGATGCATCAACTGGTTGGCGAGGTCGCCCGAGCTACTGAACAGCAGCAGGCCCTCGGTGTTCAGGTCGAGGCGCCCCACCGACTGCCACTTGCCCTGCTGCAGGCGCGGCAGCTTGCGGAACACCGTCGGCCGGTTCTGCGGATCGTCGTGCGTGACGACCTCGCCCACCGGCTTGTGGTACGCGATGACGCGCGGCGGCGGCGGCGCGATGCGGTAGCGGATCGGCTTGCCGTTGACCTTGACCTGGTCGCCGTACTGGATGCGCTGGCCGATGTGGGCCGGCTCGTTGTTGACCGAGATGCGGCCCTGCAGGATCAGCTGCTCCATCTCGAGCCGCGAACCCAGGCCCGCCTGCGCGAGCACCTTGTGCAGCTTGGGCGAATCGGCCTCCGGCAGCAGCACGCGCTTGAGCGGCGGCACTTCGGGACTTTCCTCGTCGGCATCGAACTGCCCCGAGATGACGTCTGCGAAGCGAATCGGCTCGGGCGGCGGCGCATTGCGCTGCGCGCGCTCGGCCGCGCGGCGGGCGCGGTCGAGGTCGTCTTCTTCCTCGTCGGGCTCCTCGTCCTCTTCGTCGTCCTCTTGATCAGCCTCGTCGTTCCGGTCGTCGTCGCGCGCGCGGACTTCCTGCTGCACCGGCGCGGGCGCGGGCGCAGCTTCGGGTTCAGGCTTGGGCTCGGGCAACGGCTGCGCCACCGGCTCGGCCGGGCGCGCCTCGTCGGCAGCGGAGACTGCCTCGCCCTCTGCGGCCGGCTCGACGGCCTTCTTGCGGCGCGGCGCACGCTTTTTCTTGGGCGCCTCGCTCTCGCCGGCCGCTGCGGCTGCGTCGGTCGATTCGGGCGGGACCGGCACGAAGGCCGCGTCGTCGGTGTCGGAAGGGCTCATGAGGTTTTTCCGGAGGGAACAGCGTGGGGGTCGGTCTCGTCGGACGACGCGACTTCGGATGGGAGGGAGTCGGAGGGCGGCGCGGCGTTGATCGCGGCTGCGGCGGCGGGCGCATCGGCGTCGGGTGCGGCGGCCGTGAATGCCGCCTCGGCGGCCGCGGGCGCCTCGGCGTCGCCGTCGCCCGGCGCATCCATCGGCAGCGCCGGCTGATGCCCCGAAGCCTGGTCGAGCGCGTCGACCAGCGCCGCCTGCTGCGCGGGCGTCTCGATCAGCGGCAGCTGGTCGAGCGATGCCAGGCCGAGGTCGTCGAGAAACTGGCGCGTGGTCGCATAGAGCGCAGGCCGGCCGACGGTTTCGCGGTGGCCGATCACCTCGACCCAGCCGCGGTCCTCGAGCTGCTTGAGGATCAGGGAGTTGATGGTGACGCCGCGGATGTCTTCCATGTCGCCGCGCGTGACCGGCTGGCGGTAGGCGATGATGGCGAGCGTCTCGAGGGCGGCGCGCGTGTAGCGCGGTGGTTTCTCGGGGTGCAGCCGGTCGAGGTGGTCGCGCATCTCGGGACGGCTCTGGAAACGCCAGCCGCTGCCCACGCTCACGAGTTCCAGGCCGCGCTGCGCCCAGTCTTCCTGCAGCTCGAGCAGCAATCCCTTGATGGTGTCCACGCCCAGTTCGTCGTCGAACAGCACGCGCAGGTCGCGCACCGGCAACGGCTGGCTCGAACAGATCAAGGCGGTTTCGAGAATGCGCTTGGCATCCGCCGTATTCATGTTTGCGTTATCCGGGAAAAGGCGTCGGGTGACGCTGGCTCACAAGGATGGAAGGAGGCGCTGCCGGCACGCGGCGAGTGCAACGCAAGGCCGGCATCGGATGGCCGGCGCGGCCCTCGGGCCGTCAGGCGCGATTGTAATCCAGCCCCCAGGCCTGCAGCGCGTGCACCAGGTCGGCGGGCGGCGCGGCCCGGAACTCGAGCGGCGCCTGTGTCATGGGGTGCACGAATGCGAGCCGGAATGCATGCAGCGCCTGGCGCGTCAGCCCCGCGGCGGGTGCGCCGCCATACAGGGTATCGGCCACGAGCGGATGGCCGAGCGAGGCCATGTGCACACGGATCTGGTGGGTGCGCCCGGTCTCGAGCGTGCAGCGCACGGCGCAGCCCTGGGCATTGCTGTCGAGGCGTTCGATGAAGGTGCGCGCGGTCTTGCCGGCATGGCGCTCGAGGTTGACCACCGCCATGCGCAGCCGGTTGCGCGGATCGCGGCCGATCGGCGCGTCGACCTGGCGCGAGGCCGCCCCGGTCCACGGCTTGTGGGCGAGCGCGAGGTACTGCCGCTTGACCTCGCGCGCCGCGATCAGCGCCACCAGCGCGTCCATGGCGGCACGCGTGCGCGCCACCACCATCAGGCCGCTGGTGTCGCGGTCGAGCCGGTGCACGATGCCCGCGCGCGGCAGCAGCGAGGCCCGCGCATCGAGCGCCAGCAATCCGTTGAGCAGCGTGCCGCTCCAATGGCCCGGGGCCGGATGCACGACCAGGCCGGCCGGCTTGTCGATGATGCGCAGGTGCTCGTCCTCGTGCAGCGTGACGATCTCCATGGCCTCGGGCCGAAAGGCCTGGCTCTGTGGCGTCGGGCGCAACTCGATGCGGCCCGTCTGGCCGGCGCGCACGGTGGCCGAAGCCTTCTGCAGCACGCGTCCCTGCATCTCGACGGCGCCGGCCTCGATCAGCTGTTGCAGATAGTTGCGCGAAAACTCCGGCACCAGCGCAGCCAGCGCCCGGTCGAGCCGCAGCCCGTGCTCCGCCGGCCCGACGGTGAAAGGGCGCAGTTCGCTGGCCTCGACCGGGTCGGCGCCCTCTTCCGCCTCGGCGGCATCAAGGGGAAGGTCCGAGGGGTCGGTCGATATAATTCGGGGCAACTGTTTCACGAAAGCCGTCTGTGATGTATCGCGCCAAATTATCGGTCCCCGCATGGATCGCCCTCAGCGCGGCCGCGCTGCTGGCCACCGGCTGCTCTTCCACCAAGGAAGACAAGACCGCCAGCTGGAGCCCCAACCGCATCTACTCGGAGGCCAAGGACGAAGCCAATTCGGGTGCCTACGACAAGGCCGTGCCGCTCTACGAGAAGCTCGAAGGCCGCGCCGCCGGCACGCCGCTCGCGCAGCAGGCCCAGCTCGAAAAAGCCTACGCGCAATACAAGGCCGGCGAGAAGGCCAGCGCGATCGCCACGATCGACCGCTTCATGAAGCTGCACCCGGCGAGCCCGGCGCTCGACTACGCGCTGTATCTCAAGGGCGTGATCAACTTCAACGACGACCTCGGCCTGTTCTCGTTCCTCACGCGCCAGGACCTCTCCGAACGCGACCAGAAGGCCGCCAAGGAATCCTTCGAGTCGTTCAAGGAACTGGTCACGCGCTTTCCCGAGTCGCGCTATGCGCCCGATTCACGCCAGCGCATGAACTACATCGTGAACTCGCTGGCCCAGTACGAAGTGCACGTGGCGCGCTACTACTACTCGCGCGGCGCCTACCTCGCGGCCATCAACCGCGCGCAGCTCGCATTGGCCGACTACCGCGAGGTGCCGGCCCTCGAAGAGGCCCTGTACATCATCGTGCGCTCGTACGACGCGCTCGGCATGAAGGACCTGCGCGACGATGCGCAGCGCGTGCTGACCACCAACTACCCGCAGAGCCAGTACCTGGCGAACGGCTTCAAGGGCAAGGACGATCCCTGGTGGAAGGTCTGGTAGGCCGGCGAGACAGAAAAGGCCCTGCGGGGCCTTTTTCTTTGGCTGCCGCCAGTGTCGGATTTCAGTGCGAAAGTGCGCTCTTCAGCGCGCCGATGGCAGTGTCGAAATCGGCCTCGCTGTCGAGCCGGCGCATCGGCGGCAGCGCCGCCACCAGGCGCCGGCCATAGCCCATGGCCACGAGCCGCGTGTCGCAGATCGCCAGCACGCCGCAGTCCGTCTCGCGACGGATCAGGCGCCCTGCGCCCTGCTTCAGCGCCACGGCCGCCTCGGGCAGCGAATAGTCGTTGAACGCGCTGCGGCCCTGGGCCTCGAGGCGCTGCGAGCGCGCCTCGACGAGCGGATCGTTGGGCGGAGGGAACGGCAGTTTGTCGATCACCACCAGTTGCAGCGCGTCGCCCGGCGCATCGAAACCTTCCCAGAACGAAGCCGATGCGACCAGCACGCAGCCCGCGCGCCCCGCGTCCGAACCTTCGCGGAAGCGGTCCATCAGCACGCGCTTGGGCAGCTCGCCCTGTACCAGCACCTCGGGCCGCAGATGCGGCTCCATCGGCTCGAACTGCTTGCGCATCTCGTCGCCGATGGTGCGCAGGGCACGCAGCGTGGTGGTCAGCACCAGCGTGCGCCCGTGGAGCTCGGCCGCGCCGCGCGCGGCGAGCTGCGCCACGCGCAGGCTGTGGGAGGCGTCGTTGGGCTTGGGAAAGACGCGGGGCACGTAGAGGCCGGCCTGCGCGGCATAGTCGAACGGGCTGCGCACCCGGAGCACCTCGGCGTCGCCAAGGCCGCAGGGCTCGGTAAACCAGCGCAAGGTCGGTTCGTCGCCGAGCGTGGCCGAAGTGAAGACCCAGGCGCGGCGGCGCTCCGGCGGGGCCGCGCGGCGAACGCCCTCCTCGGCGTCGCCGCTTTCCTCACCTTGCGCGATCTTGAGCACGCGCGTGCGCATGGCGTCGGCGATGTCGAGCGGCGATTCGACGAGCCGCAATTGCGTGCCCACGTCGACCCAGCGCACCGAATCGACCTCGCAGGGCTGGGCAAAGCGCGCGGCCCGGCGGCCCAGTTGCAGCGCCCGTTCGTGCAGCCGCACGAAATCGGGCGATATCTCGCTGACCGTGTCGAGCCCCTCCGCGGCCATCTCGAAGGCATGCTGCAGCGCCTCGAGGGCGTCCTGCCAGGCCTGCGCATCGATACCCTCGGGCGAAGCTCCGACCCAGCGCAGCTTGGCGCCGGGCCACTGCTTGCCGACGGCAAGGCGCAGCTCGCGCGCCGCCCGCTCGACCCCGGCCACGAGCTGCTGCCAGTCGACCAGTCCGCGCGCATGCTGCAGGCCGGCGCCGAGCATGTCGCGCGCGAAATCGAGCGCCTGGCCGCTGCCGAGCTGCGCACCGAGAAACTGCACGCCGGTCTCGTTGAGCTGGTGCGCCTCGTCGAACACGACCACGCTCACCGTCGGCAGCAGCTCCGCCATGCCGGTCTCGCGCACCGCGAGATCGGCGAAGAACAGGTGATGGTTGATGACCACCACGTCGGCCGCGAGCGCCTCGCGCCGCGCGAGGTTCACGTGGCAGGGCTTGAACTGCGGGCATTGCGCGCCGAGGCAGTTCTCGCGCGTGGAGGTGATCAGCGGGATCAGCGGCGAACGCTCGTCGAGCCCCGGCAGCTCGGCGAGGTCGCCGGTGCGCGTGGCCTTGGACCACTGCTCGATCTTGGCCAGCGTCCGCAGGCTGCCGCGCTCGGGCAGCGAGGCGTCGTGGCGCGCCATGTCGAGCCGGTGCAGGCAGAGGTAGCTTCCGCGCCCCTTGAGCAGCGCGGTGCGCACGGGCAGCTCGAGCGCCTCGACCAGTCGCGGCAAGTCGCGGCCGAAGAGCTGGTCCTGCAGCGT
>CAMLCW010000317.1 GCA_946478645.1 uncultured Variovorax sp. | reverse complement strand
TTCCAGAACCTGGCGCTGTTCAAGGGCATGAGCGTGCTCGACAACATCATGACGGGGCGCAACCTCAAGATGAAGAGCGGGCTGCTCGCGCAGGCGCTGCGCTGGGGGCCGGCCGAGCGCGAAGAACTCAAACAGCGCGAGTTCGTCGAACAGATCATCGACTTCCTCGAGATCCAGTCGTACCGCAAGACGCCGGTGGGCCAGCTGCCCTACGGCCTGCAGAAGCGGGTCGACCTGGGCCGCGCGCTCGCGATGGAGCCGCAGGTGCTGCTGCTCGACGAGCCGATGGCCGGAATGAACGTGGAAGAGAAGCAGGACATGAGCCGCTTCATCCTCGACGTGAACGACGAGTTCAACACCACGATCGTGCTGATCGAGCACGACATGGGCGTGGTGATGGACATTTCCGACCGCGTGGTGGTGCTCGACTACGGCAAGAAGATCGGTGACGGCACGCCCGACGAGGTGCGCAGCAACCAAGACGTGATCCGGGCATACCTCGGCGCGGAACACTAGGAACGGCGGGCTCCATGGGTTTCTTCATCGAAACGGTTTTCGGCGGCTTGATGGCCGGCATGCTCTACGCGCTGGTGGCGCTGGGCTTCGTGCTGATCTTCAAGGCCTCCGGTGTCTTCAACTTCGCGCAGGGCGCGATGGTGCTGTTCGCGGCGCTCGCGATGGCACGTTTTGCCGAATGGATTCCGGCCTGGCTCGGCTTCGACAACGCCATGCTCGGTGCGGCGCTCGGCTTCGTCGCCGCGGCTCTGTGCATGGTGATCGTGGCGTGGCTGATCGAGCGGCTCGCGCTGCGGCGGCTGGTCAACCAGGAAGGCATCACGCTGCTGATGGCCACGCTGGGCATCTCGCACGTGCTCGACGGCGCGGGCCAGCTGATCTTCGGCAGCGCCACCTACAAGATCGACATCGGCATGCCGAAAGACCCGCTGCTGGTGCTCGAGAGCGTGTTCGAAGGCGGCCTGCTGCTGAGCAAGGAAGACCTCTACGCGGCCGTGATCGCGGCGGCGCTGGTGGTGGCGCTGACGCTGTTCTTCCAGAAGACCGGCACCGGCCGCGCGCTGCGTGCGGTGGCCGACGATCACCAGGCCGCGCAGTCGATCGGCATTCCGCTGGCGCGCATCTGGGTGATCGTGTGGTCGATCGGCGGCATCGTGGCGCTGGTGGCCGGCATGATCTGGGGCAGCAAGCTGGGCGTGCAGTTCTCGATCTCGCTGGTGGCGCTCAAGGCGTTTCCGGTGGTGATCCTCGGCGGCCTCACGTCGGTGCCGGGCGCCATCATCGGCGGGCTGATCATCGGCATGGGCGAGAAGCTCTCCGAAATCTATCTCGGCCCGTTCCTCGGCGGCGGCATCGAGAACTGGTTCGCCTACGTGCTGGCGCTCGCGGTGCTGCTGATCCGGCCCCAGGGTCTGTTCGGCGACAAGATCATCGACCGCGTCTGAAGGTACAGGCATGTTCTACAGAGAAAACGGCCAATTCAAGAGCAGCTACCGCGCCGACCTCGCGCTGTTCCCCATTGCGCAGGACCGCTGGGCCATGCTGGCCTTCGCGGCCATCGCCTTCATCGCGGTGCCGCTGCTGGCAAGCGACTACAGCTTCCGCGCGGTGCTGATCCCGTTCCTGATCCTGTCGCTGGCGGCCATCGGCCTCAACGTGCTCGTCGGCTACTGCGGGCAGATCTCGCTGGGCACCGGCGCCTTCATGGCGGTGGGCGCCTATGCGGCCTACAACCTGCAGGTGCGCATCGACGGCATGCCGCTCCTGGTGGCGCTGATCGGCGGCGGCCTGGCGGCCACGGTGGTGGGCGTGCTGTTCGGCATTCCGAGCCTGCGCATCCGCGGGCTGTACCTGGCGGTGGCCACGCTCGCGGCGCAGTTCTTCATCGACTGGTTCACCAACCGCGTGAAGTGGGTCACCAACGATTCGTCCTCGGGCTCGGTGAGCGTGGGCACGCTGGAGATGTTCGGCTACGAGTTCAACACGCCGATGCAGAAGTACCTGCTGTGCCTGAGCCTGGTGGTGGTGTTCGCGCTGCTGGCCAAGAACCTGGTGCGCGGCGCGATCGGCCGCGAATGGATGGCGATGCGCGACATGGACGTGGCGGCCGCGGTGATCGGCATCCGGCCGGTGTACGCCAAGCTCACGGCCTTCGCGGTGAGCAGCTTCATCGTCGGCGTGGCCGGCGCGCTGTGGGGCTTCGTGCACCTGGGCGCGTGGGAGCCCGCGGCTTTCGGCATCGACAAGTCGCTGCAGCTGCTGTTCATGATCATCATCGGCGGGCTCGGCTCCATTGCCGGCAGCTTCTTCGGCGCGGCCTTCATCGTGCTGCTGCCGCTGTTCCTGAACTACGTGCCGCACTGGCTCGGGCTGTCGATCTCCACGGCCACGGCATCGCACCTGGAGCACATGATCTTCGGCGCGCTGATCGTGTTCTTTTTGATCGTCGAGCCGCACGGCCTCGCGCGCCTGTGGTCCACCGCGCGGCAGAAGCTGCGGCTGTGGCCCTTCCCTCACTGACCGATCCCGTTTCACTACGCACACCCGTGCTCATTACAAGGAGACAAGCCATGCAATTCAGGAATCTCGCACGCACCGCGGCAATGGCCGCTGCGGGGCTTTCGATGGTCGTCGCGGGCTCGCTCGCGCAGGCCCAGTCGGCCGAGCAGTTCGTGCCGCTGCTGGTGTACCGCACCGGGCAGTTCGCGCCGCTGGGCATTCCATGGGCCGACGGCAAGCAGGACTACCTGAAGCTGGTGAACGCGCGCGACGGTGGCGTCAACGGCGTCAAGCTCACGTACGAAGAATGCGAAACCGCCTACGACGCGGCCAAGGGCGTGGAATGCTACGAGCGCCTGAAGGGCAAGGGCTCGGGCGCTTCGGGTTTCGACACCCAGTCGACCGGCATCACCTTCGCCGTGACCGACAAGGCCTTCGTCGACAAGGTGCCCGTCGAGACGCCGGGCTACGGCCTGTCGCAGTCGGCCGACGGCACCGTGTTCGAGTGGAACTTTCCGCTGCTGGGCACCTACTGGACCGCCACCGACGTGATGATCCAGGACATCGCCAAGAAGGAGAAGGGCAACCTCAAGGGCAAGAAGATCGCGCTGGTCTACCACGACTCGCCCTACGGCAAGGAACCGATCCCGCTGCTGCAGAAGCGCGCCGCGGCGCAGGGCTTCGAGGTTTCGCTGTTCCCGGTCACGCCGCCCGGCGTGGAGCAGAAGTCGACCTGGCTGCAGATCCGCCAGCAGAAGCCCGACTACGTGCTGTTCTGGTCGGCCGGCGTGATGACGCCCGCCGGCATCCGCGAGGCCCAGGCCAGCGGCTATCCGCGCGAGAAGATCTATGCGATCTGGTGGGCCGGCTCGGACCATGACGTGAAGGACATCGGCGCCGGCGCCAAGGGCTACAACGCGATCACGCTGCACAACAGCGCGGCCAAGGACAAGGTCCACGACGAGCTGAAGAAGCTGGTGTACGACAAGGGCCAGGGCACGGGCTCGGCCGAAGGCATCGGCTCGATCGCGCACACCCGCGGCATGATGATCTCGATGCTGCAGGTCGAGGCCATCCGCGCCGCGCAGGAGAAGTACGGCAAGGGCAAGGCGCTCACGCCCGAGCAGGTGCGCTGGGGCTTCGAGAACCTGAACCTCACGGCCGACCGGCTCAAGGCGCTGGGCTTCGGCGAGATCATGCGGCCGGTGAAGACCTCGTGCAGCAACCACATGGGCGACGACTGGGCACGCATCGTCCAGTGGGACGGCGCCAAGTGGCAGATCAAGTCCGACTGGTACCAGTCCGAGAAGACCTACATCGATCCGCTGATCAAGGAATACGCGGCGAAGTACGCCAAGGAAAAGAACGTCAAGCCACGGGCCTGCTGATCGCGGCGAGGGTTGCCCGCGCGCAGCGCGGCGCCCTCTCTTCCTTCTTCGTCGGCTCCCCGCGAGCCGGCATCTGAAAGGCGGGCAGGCACCCGCGCCGCCTTTCACATGCTTCGGACATCACCATGAGCGAACCCAACATCCTCCTCAACGTCAACGGCATCGAGGTCATCTACAACCACGTGATCCTGGTGCTCAAGGGCGTGTCGCTCACGGTGCCCGAGGGCGGCATCGTGGCGCTGCTCGGCGGCAACGGCGCGGGCAAGACCACCACGCTGCGCGCCGTGAGCAACCTGCTCGCGGGCGAGCGCGGCGCGGTGACCAAGGGCACGATCGAGCTGCGCGGCGAGCGCATCGAGGCGCTGTCGCCGGCCGCGCTGGTGCAGCGCGGGCTGATCCAGGTGATGGAGGGGCGCCACTGCTTCGCGCACCTGACCATCGAAGAGAACCTGATGACCGGCGCCTACACGCGCACCGACGGCAAGGCCGCGGTGAACGAGACGCTCGAGAAGGTGTATGCCTACTTTCCGCGCCTGAAGACGCGGCGCACTTCGCAGGCGGCCTACACCTCGGGCGGCGAGCAGCAGATGTGCGCCATCGGCCGCGCACTCATGGCCAACCCGACCATGGTGCTGCTCGACGAGCCCTCGATGGGCCTGGCGCCGCAGATCGTCGAGGAAGTGTTCGAGATCGTGAAAGACCTCAACACCAAGGAGCGCGTGACCTTCCTCCTGGCCGAGCAGAACACCAACATGGCGCTGCGCTATGCCGACTACGGCTACATCCTCGAGAACGGCCGCATCGTGATGGACGGCGCCGCGCAGAGCCTGCGCGAGAACGAGGACGTGAAGGAGTTCTACCTCGGCGTGGGCGGCGCGGACCGCAAGAGCTTTCGCGATGTCAAAAGCTACAAGCGCCGCAAACGGTGGCTCGCTTGAAGAAGGGCACCCCCATCCATGACTGATTTCTACGACGCCCTCGAAATACGCGACCCCGCCGAACGCGAGCGCGACCTGCTCGCGGCGCTGCCCAAGCAGCTCACGCAGGCGCAGGCCGCGGCGCCGGCCTTTGCGCAGATCCTCGACGGCGTGAAGCCCGCGGACATCACGACGCGCGAGGCGCTCGCAAAGCTGCCCGTGACGCGCAAGTCGGAACTGCTCGAACGCCAGAAGCAAGGCCGCGAGAGCGACCCCTTCGGCGGCTTCTCGGCGATCGCGCGCGGCGCACGCATGCCGCGCGTGTTCGCAAGCCCGGGCACCATCTACGAGCCCGAAGGCGAGGCGCGCGACTACTGGCGCACCGCGCGCGCGCTGCATGCGGCGGGCTTTCGCGGCGGCGAGCTCATCCACAACAGCTTCAGCTACCACATGACGCCCGCGGGCGCGATCATGGAAAGCGGCGCGCGCGCGCTGGGCTGCACCGTGTTCGCGGGCGGCACCGGCCAGACCGAGCAGCAGCTCGAGGCGATCGTCGACCTGAAGCCCGACGGCTACGTGGGCACGCCGAGCTTCCTGAAGATCCTGCTCGAGAAGGCCGAAGAAAAGTCGCAGAAGCTGCCCTCGCTGACCAAGGCCATGGTCTCGGGCGAAGCCTTTCCGCCAAGCCTGCACGACTGGATCGCGGCGCACGGCGTGCGCGGCACGCAGTGCTACGCCACGGCCGACCTGGGCCTCATCGCCTACGAGACGAGCGCGCGCGAAGGCCTGGTGGTCGACGAGGGCGTGCTGCTCGAGATCGTGCGGCCCGGCACCGGCGACCTGGTGCCCGAGGGCGAGGTGGGCGAGGTGGTGGTCACCACGCTGAACCCCGATTACCCGCTGGTGCGCTTTGGCACCGGCGACCTGTCAGCGCTGCTGCCCGGCACCTGCCCCAGCGGCCGCACCAACACCCGCATCCAGGGCTGGCTGGGTCGCGCCGACCAGACCACCAAGATCCGCGGCATGTTCGTGCACCCCTCGCAGGTGGCCGACATCACGCGGCGCTTCCCCGAGGTGGTGAAGGCGCGCCTGGTGGTCAGCGGCGAGATGGCCAACGACGTCATGACGCTGCAGGTCGAGGCCGCCTCGCGTGCGCAGGACCTGCCGGCGCGCATCGGCGAGGCGGTGCGCGACGTCACCAAGCTGCGCGCCGACGTGCAGCTGCTCGA
>CAMLCW010000316.1 GCA_946478645.1 uncultured Variovorax sp. | reverse complement strand
GCGAGCACCACGCCCACCGCGTACCACTCGAAACGCGTGACCGTCTCGTTCGCGATCCACACGCCGAGCAGCATCGCGATCACCGGCGTCACGAAGGTGTAGCTCGACGCCAGCGCCGCCGGCGCTCTCGCGAGCAGCACCATGTAGGCGTTGAAGGCGATCAGCGAGCCAAACACCACCAGGTACCACCAGGCGCCGACCGCGAGCGGATCGAACGGCCAGGCCAGGCGCTCGCCGGCCGCGGCCGCGAGCGCCATCAGCACCACCCCGCCGCAGATCATTTCGCTCGCGAAGCCCATTGCGCCGGGTGCGAGCGGCAGGCTGCGCTGACTCAGCACGCTGCCGAGCGACCAGCACAGGCAGGCGATCGAGATCGCCGCCAACCCGGCGGGCGACGACTGGAAGCCGCTGCCCTGCATCAGCATCAGCACGCCGACCAGCCCGAGTGCAATGCCGGCCGCTTCGAGCCGCGTCGGCCGGATGCCCCAGACCAGGTTCAGCAGCGCAATCAGCAGCGGCACCACCGCGATGAAGGCCGTCACCAGTCCCGAGCCAATCGACACCTCGGCCACGGCCGTGCCCCCCATGCCGCCGCCAAGCATCAGCGCGCCGACGACGAAGGCATTGCGCCACTGCGCTCGCGACGGCCAGGCCGCGCCGCGCCAGCGCATCCAGGCCAACAGCCCCACGCCGGCGAACAGGAAGCGCGAGCCCATCTGGAGAAAGGGCGGAAAGCTGACCAGCGCGTACTTGATCGCGAGGTAGGTCGATCCCCAGACCAGCCAGGTGGCGGCGAGGCAGAGCCAAAGGAAGGGCGGCATGGCGGCGGCGGGCGCGGCTTGCGATGGGGAGGCGAGCGTGGGCATGGGGACGATGGTTGTGGCGGCGAATGCGCCATGGTATGAAAGCGCTTTGCGTTCAACCATGGCAACTTCCTGGTTCTGGCGCCCTTCTCACCTGTGATTCAAAGGACTTTCATGGAATTCGCCTTGAACCCCAACCTGGACGCCCACGACACGCGCATCCTGGCCGAACTGCAGAAGGACGCGCGCCTCACGATGGCCGAACTCGGCCGCCGCGTGCACCTGAGCCAGCCCGCCGTGACCGAGCGCGTGAAGAAGCTCGAGGCCGGGGGCGTGATCAGCGGCTACCGCGCCACCGTGAATCTGTCGAAGCTCGGCTACGGCATCCGTGCGCTGATCCGCGTCGGCCGCGCCGAATACGACCGCGTGGTCCAGCTGATTCAGCAGACGCCCGAATGCATCAATGCCTACAACGTGACCGGCGACGACAGCTGGATCCTCGAGATCGCGGTCATCGACGTGAGCCACCTCGATGCGGTGGTCACCAAGTTCTGCATCCTCACCGAGACCGCAACCTCGATCATCCTGAACCCGGCGCGCGAGCACCAGCCGATGCTGCCGCCGCACCGATCCGACGTGAAGCCGCCGATCCGGAAGGTTGTCAACGCGTAGCCGCGAGCGCAGCGAACGCCGCCACCACCTCGGGCGGCGCCTGCACCATCTCGATCAGCACGCCCTCGCCTGCGATCGGGAATTCGTCGTTCGCCTTCGGATGCAGGAAGCAGATGTCGAAGCCCGCCGCACCCTTGCGGATGCCGCCGGGCGCAAAACGCACGCCCTGCGCCGTGAGCCACTCGACGGCCTTCGGCAGGTCGTCGATCCACAGGCCCACATGGTTGAGCGGGGTGGCGTGCACCGCGGGCTTCTTCTCGGGGTCGAGCGGCTGCATCAGGTCGACCTCGACCTTGAACGGGCCGCTGCCCATCGCGCAGATGTCTTCGTCGACGTTCTCGCGCTCGCTTCGGAAGGTGCCCGTCACTTCGAGTCCGAGCATGTCGACCCAGAGCTTCTGCAGCCGCTGCTTGTCCGGCCCTCCGATCGCGATCTGCTGGATGCCGAGCACCTTGAACGGACGTTGCGTCGTGGTCATGCGTGCGGCTCCTGCGTGCGCGTGGCGTTGAGGCCGAGTTTCTTCAGCAGCACCGTGTCGGCCTCGACGTCGGGGTTGCCGGTCACCAGCAGCTTGTCGCCGTAGAAGATCGAGTTCGCACCGGCCATGAAGCACAGCGCCTGCACCGCATCGCCGAGCTGCTGTCGGCCGGCCGACAGGCGCACGCGCGCGGTCGGCATGGTGATGCGCGCGACCGCGATCATGCGCACGAAGTCGAAGGGGTCGACCGGTTCCGAATCGGCCAGCGGCGTGCCGGGCACGCGCACCAGGCTGTTGATCGGCACCGACTCCGGATACGGATCGAGGTTGGCCAGCTGTGCGATCAGCCCCGCGCGGTGCACCGGCTGTTCGCCCATGCCGACGATGCCACCGCAGCACACGCTGATGCCCGCGCTGCGCACGTGCGCGAGCGTGTCGAGCCGGTCCTGGTAGGTGCGCGTGTCGACCACGTCGGTGTAGTACTCGGGCGCGGTGTCGAGGTTGTGGTTGTAGTAGTCGAGGCCCGCGGCCTTGAGCTGCTCGGCATGGTGCGGCTCGAGCATGCCGAGCGTGGCGCAGGTCTGCATGCCCAGGCCTTTCACGGCCTCGACCAGCACGGCCACCTTCTCCACGTCGCGGTCCTTGGGCGCACGCCAGGCCGCGCCCATGCAGAAGCGCGTGGCGCCCGCGTCCTTGGCGGCTTGCGCGGCGCGCAGCACCTCGTCGACTTCCATCAGCTTCTGCGCCTTCACGCCGGTGTCGAACTCGGCCGACTGCGGGCAGTAGCCGCAGTTCTCGGGACAGCCGCCGGTCTTGACCGAGAGCAGCGTCGCGAGTTCGATGTCGCCCGCGGGAAAATGCGCGCGGTGCACCGTCTGCGCCTCGAACAGCAGGTCCATCAGCGGCCTGTCGAGCAGCGCCTGGATGGCCTCGACCGACCACGGGCCTTGCGGGGCGCTGGCCTTCGGCGCGGGCCGGTGCAGCGTCACGGGCTGCAGCAGATCGTTGGCACCCATCAGTTGAACTCCATGATGACCTGGTCGACCGCGAGCGACTCGCCCTTGGCGGCCGAGATCTTGCCGACCACGCCGTCCTGCGTGGCGAACAGCACGTTCTCCATCTTCATGGCCTCGATCACCGCGAGCTTCTCGCCCGCGCGCACCTGCTGGCCTGGCTGCACCGACACCTCGACCAGCAGCCCCGGCATCGGCGACATCAGGAACTTGCTCAGATCCGGCGGCGCCTTGTAGGGCATCAGCGCGAGCAGGCGTGCGCCGAGCGGCGACAGCACCATGGCCTCGATCTGCTTGCCGTCGTGCGCCACGCGCAGCGCGAGCGGGCTGCGGCCGGCGCCGCGCTCGACCTGCGCGGTAAAGGGCCGGTCGTTCACCGTGCCCTGCACCCGGATCGCGCCGAGCGCGGAGCTGCTGTCGATCTTGTAGGTCTTGCCGTCCACGGCCACCGCGCTGGCGCCGGTCTTGCCCTGGAAGTCGGTGACCGAGACCGGATGGTGCACATGCCGGCCTTCGGCACCGAGCTCGACCACCACGAACTGCTCGCCCACCTTCACGCCATGGCCTTCGAGCTGCCCGCTGATGCCCGAGGCGCGCGCGCGGTAGCGGCGGTGCACATACGCCGCCAGCGCCACCAGGAACGACGGGTCGGCATGCGCCACGTCCTCGGCATGGAAGCCCTGGCCGTAGTGCTCGGCGATGAAGCCGGTGTTGAAGTCGCCCGCCACGAACTTCGGGTGCGCGAGCAGCGCCGCCTGGAACGGGATGTTGCTGCTGATGCCGCGGATCACGAAGCCGTTGAGCGCCTCGCGCATGCGTGCGATCGCATGGTTGCGGTCCTTACCGTGCACGATGAGCTTGGCGATCATCGAGTCGTAGTACATCGGGATCTCGCCACCGTCGTACACGCCGGTGTCCACGCGCACGCCGTTCAGGCGTTCGGTGTCGGCCGCGAACATCGTCTCGGGCGGTGGCTGGAACTTCACGAGCCGGCCGGTCGAAGGCAGGAAGTTGCGGAACGGATCCTCGGCATTGATGCGGCACTCGATGGCCCAGCCATTGCGCTTGACGTCGTCCTGGCCGAGCGGCAGCTTCTCGCCGGCCGCCACGCGGATCATCAGCTCGACCAAGTCGAGCCCGGTGATGCATTCGGTCACCGGATGCTCCACCTGCAGGCGCGTGTTCATCTCCAGGAAGTAGAAGCTCTGGTCCTTGCCGACCACGAACTCCACCGTGCCCGCGCTCTGGTACTTCACCGCCTTGGCGAGCGCCACCGCCTGATCGCCCATCGCGCGGCGCGTGGCCTCGCTGATGAAGGGCGACGGCGCTTCCTCGATCACCTTCTGGTGGCGGCGCTGGATCGAGCACTCGCGCTCGTTCAGGTAGATCACGTTGCCATGCGCATCGCCGAGCACCTGGATCTCGATGTGGCGCGGCTCCTCGACGAATTTCTCGATGAACACGCGGTCGTCGCCGAAACTGTTGAGTGCCTCGTTGCGGCACGAGGTGAAGCCTTCGAAAGCCTCCTTGTCGTTCCACGCCACGCGCAGGCCCTTGCCGCCGCCGCCGGCCGAGGCCTTGATCATCACCGGGTAGCCGATGTCCTTGGCGATCTCAACCGCTCGCTCGGCCGTGTCGATGGCGTCGTTCCAGCCCGGGATCGTGTTGACCTTGGCTTCGTTCGCGAGCTTCTTCGAGGCGATCTTGTCGCCCATCGCCGCGATCGAATAGTGCTTGGGTCCGATGAAGGCGATGCCCTCTTCCTCGACCTTGCGCGCAAAGGCCTCGTTCTCCGACAGGAAGCCGTAGCCTGGATGCACGGCCTCGGCGCCTGTCTGCTTGCAGGCCGCAATGATGCGGTCGGCCTGCAGGTACGACTCACGCGACGGTGCGGCGCCGATGTGCACGGCCTCGTCGGCCATCTCGACGTGGCGTGCCTCCTTGTCGGCGTCGGAATACACCGCGACGGTCAGGATGCCCATCTTCTTCGCGGTCTGGATCACACGGCAGGCGATCTCCCCACGGTTGGCAATCAGTATCTTCTTGAACATGTTCTTCTTCTCCGTCCCGCTCACAAAGGAATGTTCCCGTGCTTGCGCCACGGGTTCTCGAGCTTCTTCTCGCGCAGCATCACGAGCGAGCGGCAGATGCGCTTGCGCGTCTCGTGCGGCAGGATCACGTCGTCGATGTAGCCGCGCGCACCCGCCACGTACGGGTTGGCGAAGCGCGCCTTGTACTCGGCCTCGCGCGCCGCGAGCTTCGCGGGATCGTTCTTGTCCTCGCGGAAGATGATCTCCACCGCGCCCTTGGCGCCCATCACCGCGATCTCGGCGCGCGGCCAGGCCAGGTTGACGTCGCCGCGCAGGTGCTTCGATGCCATCACGTCGTAGGCACCGCCATAGGCCTTGCGCGTGATGACGGTGATCTTGGGCACCGTGCACTCCGCGTAGGCGTACAACAGCTTGGCACCGTGCTTGATGATGCCGCCGTACTCCTGCCCGGTGCCGGGCATGAAGCCGGGCACGTCGACGAAGGTGACCACCGGAATGTTGAAGGCATCGCAAAAGCGCACGAAGCGCGCGGCCTTGATGCTCGACCGGATGTCGAGGCAGCCGGCCAGCACCAGTGGCTGGTTGGCCACGATGCCCACGGTCTGGCCTTCCATGCGCGCGAACCCGATCACGATGTTCTTCGCATAATCGGGCTGCAGCTCGAAGAAGTCGCCGTCGTCGACCACCTTGTGGATCAGTTCCTTGATGTCGTACGGCTTGTTCGGGTTGTCGGGCACCAGCGTGTCGAGCGAATAGTCGGGCCGGTCTGCCGGGTCGCCCTGGCCGTTGTTGCCCAGGCGCACCGGCGGCTTCTCGCGGTTGTTGAGCGGCAGGTAGTTGTACAGGCGACGCAGCATCATCAGCGCCTCGACGTCGTTCTCGAACGCCATGTCGGCCACGCCGCTGCGCGTGGTGTGGGTGACGGCGCCGCCGAGCTCCTCGGCGGTCACGGTCTCGTGCGTCACGGTCTTCACCACGTCGGGGCCGGTGACGAACATGTAGCTCGAGTCCTTCACCATGAAGATGAAGTCGGTCATCGCCGGCG
>CAMLCW010000315.1 GCA_946478645.1 uncultured Variovorax sp. | reverse complement strand
GCATCACGACGATGATCATCTCGATCCCGACGGGCGCGAAGATCTTCAACTGGCTCTTCACCATGTACCGCGGCCGCATCCGCTACGAGCTGCCGATGATGTGGACCATCGGCTTCATGGTCACCTTCGTGGTGGGCGGCATGACGGGCGTGCTGCTCGCGGTGCCGCCGGCCGACTTCGTGCTGCACAACAGCCTGTTCCTGATCGCCCACTTCCACAACGTGATCATCGGCGGCGTGCTGTTCGGCATGCTGGCCGGCATCACCTACTGGTTCCCGAAGGCCTTCGGCTACAAGCTCGACACGTTCTGGGGCAAGTGCTCGTTCTGGTTCTGGCTGGTGGGCTTCTGGGTCGCGTTCATGCCGCTGTACGTGCTCGGCCTGATGGGCGTCACGCGCCGCGTGAGCCACTTCGAGGACATGTCGCTGCAGATCTGGTTCCAGGTCGCCGCCTTCGGCGCGGTGCTGATCGCGCTGGGCATCGCCTGCTTCCTGATCCAGCTGGTGGTGAGCTTCATCCGCCGCGAGTCGCTGCGCGACACCACCGGCGACCCGTGGAACGGCCGCACGCTCGAGTGGTCGACCTCGTCGCCGCCGCCGGCCTACAACTTCGCGTTCACGCCGCGCATCCATGACAACGACGCCTGGACCGACATGAAGCGCCGCGGCTATGCGCGCCCGCTCGAAGGCTTCACGCCGATCCACATGCCGAAGAACACCAGCGCCGGCTTCATCATCGCGGCCCTTTCCGCGGCCTGCGGCTTCGGGCTGATCTGGCAGATGTGGCTCGTGGCCGGCGTGGCGTTCGTCGCCATGGTGGCGGCCGTGATCGTCCATACCTTCAACTACAAGCGCGACTACCACATCCCCGCGGAAGACGTCGTCCGCACCGAGACCGAACGCACGCGCCTGCTGGCCACCGCCCATGTCTGACACCACCGCACTCCACGCCCCCGCGGGCACCCACGCGCACAGCGACCAGACGGGCAAGCCGCCCGTGTTCGAGCTGTTCCACGTCGGCAACGACCACCATCCGGAGAACGGCACCCTGCTCGGGTTCTGGCTCTACCTGATGAGCGACTGCCTCATCTTCGCCTGCCTGTTCGCGGTGTACGGCGTGCTGGGCCGCAGCTACGCGGCCGGGCCATCGGGCGCCGACCTGTTCGACCTGCAGCTGGTGGCGGTCAACACCGCGCTGCTGCTGCTGTCGTCGATCACCTATGGCTTCGCCGTGCTCGAAATGCAGAGAAAGCGCATGCGCGGCACGCTCGTCTGGCTGGCCGTGACCGGCCTCCTGGGCGCGGGCTTCATCGGGCTCGAGCTCTACGAATTCGCGCACCTGATCCATGAAGGCGCGGGCCCGCAGCGCAGCGCCTTCCTGTCGGCCTTCTTCGCGCTGGTCGGCACCCACGGGCTGCACGTGAGCTTCGGCCTCATCTGGCTCGTGGTGCTGCTGTTCCAGCTGCCGAAGCACGGCTTCAGCGCCGCCAACCGCCGCCGCGTGATGTGCCTGTCGATGTTCTGGCACTTCCTGGACGTCATCTGGATCGGCGTCTTCACCTTTGTGTACCTGATGGGATCGATGGCATGACGACAGCCCCCGCACACCACCCTGCCGATGCCGGCGCGCACGACGACCACCACGACGACGGCCCCGCGAGCCACAGCACGTTCAAGGGCTACATGACCGGCTTCGTGCTGGCCGTGATCCTGACCGCGATCCCGTTCTGGCTCGTGATGGGCAACGTGCTCGGCAAGCCCAGCACCACCTCGTTCGTGATCCTGGGCCTGGCCGCGGTGCAGATCGTGGTCCACATGGTCTACTTCCTGCACATGGACGCCAAGTCCGAGAGCGGCTGGAACATGCTGGCGCTGATCTTCACGATCGTGCTCGTCGTCATCACGCTCGCCGGCTCGCTCTGGGTCATGTACCACATGAACACCAACATGATGCCGATGTCGGTGCACGACATGAAGAACATGCCCTGAGAAGCCGTGCCGTGACCGCCCCGCCGCCGGACCGCCCCACCCCCGCCGCCTTGCCGGCCGGCCGCCGGCGCCCCGCGGCCGTGCGGGTGGCCGCGCTGGTCTTCGCGGCGCTGGCCTGTGCGGGCTTCTTGGCGCTCGGCAACTGGCAGGTCGAGCGCCGCGCCTGGAAGCACGACCTCATCGCGCGCGTCGAGGCGCGCGTGCATGCCCCGGCCGCGCCGCCGCCCGCGCGCAGCCAGTGGCCGCAAGTGAACGCGGCCGATGACGAATACCGGCATGTGCGCATCGCCGGCACCTTTCTCCACGACAAGGAAACCCTGGTGCAGGCCAGCACCCGGCTCGGCGCCGGCTTCTGGGTGCTGACGCCGCTCGCCACCGCCGACGGCGTGGTGCTGGTCAACCGCGGCTTCGTGCCGCCCGAGGCCCGCGCCCGCGCCACCCGCGCCGGCAGCGAGCCGCAGGGCGAGACCAGCGTGACGGGCCTGCTGCGCATCAGCGAACCCAGGGGCGGCTTCCTGCGCCGCAACGACCCCGCGGCCGACCGCTGGTTCTCGCGCGACGTGCAGGCGATCGCCGCGGCGCGCGGACTGGCCGACGCTGCGCCCTATTTCGTGGACGCCGCGGCCGCGGAGGCCGCGCCCGGCGCCGCGCCCGCCTGGCCGGCCGGCGGCCTGACGGTGGTCGCCTTTCCGGACAGCCACATGGTGTACGCCATCACCTGGTACGGCCTCGCGCTGATGGTGGCGGGCGCGGCGTGGTTCGTCTGGCGCGACGACCGGCGGCGCAGCCGCGGCCCGCGGGCCGCCGGCAGCGAAAATGCGGTCCATGCCGACGCCCGCGCCCACCCCGGAGCCTCCGATGCCCCCCGCGACTGAAGCCGCGAGCGCGGTGGCCGGCGAGCTGCATCCGCTGCGTGCGGGTGTCGCGAGCCTGGACAACGCCACCGGCCACCAGAACATGCAGCAGCTGATCCAGCTGCGCTGGTTCGCGGTGGTCGGCCAGGTCATCACCATTCTCCTGGTGCACTACGGCTTCGGCATCCGGCTGCCGCTCGACCAGATGCTGCTGGTCCTGACCTGCCTCGCGCTGTTCAACGGCGTGAGCCTGCTGCGCTCGCGCCAGATCCGCCGCGTGACCAACGGCGAGCTGTTCCTCGCGCTGCTGGTCGACGTCGCCACGCTCACCGCGCAGCTCTACCTGAGCGGCGGTGCCACCAACCCGTTCGTCTTTCTGTACCTGCTGCAGGTCATCCTGGGCGCCGTGCTGCTCAAGGCCTGGTCGACCTGGACCATCGTCGCGGTCACCAGCGCCTGCTTCGCGGGCCTGGCGCTGTTCTCGCGCCCGCTTGCGCTGCCGCTCGACCACGACCGCGGCCTCTGGAGCCCGTATGTGCAGGGCATGCTGGTGTGCTTCGCGCTCAATGCGGCGCTGCTGGTGGTGTTCATCACGCGCATCAGCCGCAACCTGCGCGCGCGCGACCAGCGGCTGGCCGACCTGCGCCAGCGCGCCGCCGAGGAAGAGCACATCGTGCGCATGGGGCTGCTGGCTTCGGGCGCCGCGCACGAGCTGGGCACGCCGCTTGCCACGCTGGCCGTGATCCTCGGAGACTGGCGGCGGCTGCCGCATTTCAGCTCCGACCCCGAACTCCTGACCGAGGTGGCCGAGATGGAACTCCAGATCCAGCGCTGCAAGAGCATCGTCAGCGGCATCCTGCTGTCGGCCGGCGAGACGCGCGGCGAATCGTCCGAGGAAACCACGGTGAGCACCTTCCTCGACGACCTGGTCGAGGAATGGCGCACCACGCGCCCGGTGGAAGCCTTCGAATACGACAACCGCTTCGGCCAGGACCTGCCCATGGTCTCCGACTCTGCCCTCAAGCAGATGGTCTGCAACGTGCTCGACAACGCACTGGAGGCCTCGCCGCACTGGCTGCGCCTCGAAGTGGCGCAAGACGCCGATGCGCTGATCCTTTCGGTCACCGACGCGGGGCCGGGTTTCCTGCCCGCGATCCTGAAGGAGTTCGGCAAGCCCTACCAGTCGAGCAAGAACCGGCCCGGCGGCGGGCTCGGGCTGTTCCTGGTCGCGAACGTCGCGCGCACGCTCGGCGGCCGCGTCGCCGCGCGCAACCGGACCGAAGGCGGTGCGGTCGTGACCATCATGCTGCCGCTCGCGGCCGTGGTGCTCGACGAGGAGGACGACGCCAGGCTCGAACACGCCATGGCCGCCAACGGAGCGAGCAAGCCATGACCGACGAAGACACCGCCGCCGCGGCCGAACGCCGCCTGCTGATCGTCGAGGATGACGAGGCCTTCGCGCGCACGCTGGGCCGCTCGTTCGAGCGCCGCGGCTATTCGGTGGCGCTCGCCAGCAAGCTCGAAGAGGTCGAGCAGCTGCTGCAGGGCGATGCCCCGGGCTACGGCTATGCGGTGGTCGACCTCAAGCTCAACGGCGAAGCCTCGGGCCTGGCGTGCGTGCAGCGGCTGCACCGGCACGATCCCGAGATGCTCATCGTGGTGCTCACGGGCTTCGCGAGCATCGCCACCGCGGTCGAGGCGATCAAGCTCGGCGCCTGCCACTACCTGGCCAAGCCCTCGAACACCGACGACATCGAAGCCGCGTTCGGCCGCGCCGCCGGCACCACCGAAGTCGAGCTGACGAACCGCTCGACCTCGATCAAGACGCTCGAGTGGGAACGCATCCACGAGACGCTGGCCGAGACCGGCTTCAACATCTCGGAGACCGCAAGGCGGCTCGGCATGCACCGGCGCACGCTCGCGCGCAAGCTCGGCAAGCAGCAGGTCAAGTAGCAGCGCGCGGCGCCTGCGCGCCTTTCCATCTTCAATAGTGCGGCGGCAGCTCGTCGCCCGGGTTGCGCGCGGCGCCATCCTGCGCCGCGTTGCGGCTCTGCTCGCGCAATTGCGCGACTTGCTCGGCCAGCCGGTCGATCTGCTGCTGCTGGCGGTAGATCGTCATGTTGAGCTGGTCGAGCAGGTCGTCGGCGTAGGCGGCCTTGATCTCGAGCTCGGTCAGGCGGTCGGCGAGTTCCTGGGGTGCGGTGTCCATGCCGCTATTGGACAGGAAGAATGGCCGCGGTTCCATGGCGGCTGCGCCGCGCGGGCAAGCGCTGCAGCGCCTCTTCCATGAAAGTGACGAAGGCCTGCACGCGCGCCGTGCGGCCCTTGCGCGCGGGCACCAGCAGCACGACCGGCGCGCTGCCGAAGGACCAGTCCTCGAGCACGCGCACGAGCGTGCCGCGCGCCACTGCGTCGGCCGCGTCCCATTCGGAGCGCAGCACCAGGCCCAACCCCTGCTCGGCCCAGTGCCGCGCCACGCTGCCGTCGTTGGTGACCAGCGCGGGCTGCACCCGCAAGGTCTCGCCGCGGCGGCCCGCCGCCTCGGTGCGGGGGCGCACATGCCAGAGCGTGGTGTCCTCGTCGTTCTCGCGGATGCAAATACAGGCGTGGTCCGCCAGCGCGCGCGGCGTGCGCGGCGCGCCATGTGCATCGAGGTAGGCCGGACTCGCACAGAGCCAGCGCTCGTTGTCCTGCAGCGTGCGCGCCACCCACGACGAATCGCGCACCACGCCGATGTGCACCACGGCATCGGCGTCGTGCCGGTCGGGCCAGGGCGTCTCGCGCAGGTCGAGCTGCACGCGCAGGCCTGGATGCAGTCGCGCGAAACGCGCGAGCAGGGGCGCCACCAGCGCGCGGCCGAAGCCGAAAGGTGCCGCGATGCGCAGCGTGCCGGTGAGCCGCCGGTCGTCGCGCTGCAGCGACTCGCGCAAGCCTTCGATCTGCGCCAGCAGCGCCACCGCCTCGCGGCCGAAGCGCTCGCCCTCGGGCGTGAGGCTCAGGCGGCGCGCAGTGCGGTTGGCGAGCGACAGGCCCAGCGCGGCCTCGAGCCGGCGCAGCCGCATCGACAGCGCCGGCGGCGTGACGTTGAGCGCGCGCGCCGCAGCGCTGAGCGAGGGCTCGCGCAGCAGCGCGGCGGCAAGCTGCAGGTCGTCGACCTGGATCATTCCGCCGCGCGGCGCAGCGTGTCGACCACCGGCCGGCGCAGCACGTCGCGCAGCCCCCCCCAGCCCGCGGCCAGCGCCCGCCCCGCGCC
>CAMLCW010000314.1 GCA_946478645.1 uncultured Variovorax sp. | reverse complement strand
ATCCTGCCGCTGCGCGGCAAGATCCTGAACGTGGAGAAGGCGCGCTACGAGAAGCTGCTGACCAGCAACGAGATCGTCACGCTGATCACCGCGCTGGGCACCGGCATCGGCAAGGCCGCGGTCGAATCGGGCAAGGGCGGGGCAGACGACTTCAACGTCGCCAAGCTGCGCTACCACCGCATCATCATCATGACCGACGCCGACGTCGACGGCGCCCACATCCGCACGCTGCTGCTCACGTTCTTCTACCGGCAGATGCCCGAGCTGGTCGAGCGCGGCCACATCTACATCGCGCAGCCGCCGCTCTACAAGGTCAAGGTCGGCAAGGAAGAGCAGTACCTGAAGGACGGCCCCGCGCTCGACGCCTTCCTGCTCAAGGTCGCGCTCAAGGATGCGAGCATCGAGACCGGCGGCGCGAACTCGACCACGCTCACCGGCGAGACCCTGGCCGAGCTGGCGCGCAAGCACCAGCTGGCCGAGGCCGTGATCGCGCGGCTGCGCAACTTCATGGACGCCGAGGCGCTGCGCGCCATCGCCGACGGCGTGGCGCTCGATCTCGACACCACCGCGGCGGCCGAGGCCTCGGCCGTGGCGCTGCAGGCCAAGCTGCGCGAGCTCAACACCACCGGCGTGCCGGCCGAGGTGAGCAGCGAATTCGACACCCGCACCGACAAGCCGCTGCTGCGCATCAGCCGCCGGCACCACGGCAACATCAAGAGCAGCGTGCTCACGCAGGACTTCGTGCACGGCGCCGACTACGCCGCGCTCGCCGAAGCCGCCAACACCTTCCGCAACCTGCTGAGCGCCGAAGGCGCGGTCGTGCGCCGCGGCGAGGGCGAGCGCGCCAAGGAAGAAAAAGTGGCCGACTTCCGCGTGGCCATGAAGTGGCTGATCGGCCAGGCCGAGCACGCCACCGCGCGACAGCGCTACAAGGGTCTCGGCGAGATGAATCCCGAGCAGCTCTGGGAAACGACCATGGACCCGGCCGTGCGGCGCCTGCTGCGCGTGCAGATCGACGACGCGATCGAAGCCGATCGCGTGTTCACGATGCTAATGGGCGACGAGGTCGAGCCGCGGCGCGAGTTCATCGAGCAGAACGCGCTGAGGGCGGCGAATATCGACGTGTGATCCGCTGCGACGTGGGCGCGTGCCGCGCCCACGGCCTCACCGCGCGCGCATCATGCCGCGCGCGCCCATCCCACCATGCAGCAAGCGCGCCACGCGCGCCAGCCCGCCCGTGCCACTCGCCGCACGGCCGACCAGCGCACCGCCGGCCGCACCCGCCAGCACGCGCTTCGGCAGCGAGCGGCTGCGCCCCAAAGTCATCAGCAGCAACACACCCGCGCCGAGCACCGCGAGGTGCTCACCCGGAAGGCCGGGACGCTGCGCGTCTTTCTTCTTGATGGCGTCGATCTTCGATCCGAAGTTCATGGGAAGCTCCTTTTCATGTCTGGATTGCCTCTTATCTCCGGCCGCAGCCGTACACCGGTGTAGGCGCGCGCCTGCTGCAGTGCCCCGAAACGGGCCGACGCGGGCGCCTTAGGGTTTTCACATAGAGGACTGTTACAAAAGGTTCCAACCCCCGTCACATGGGCGTCATCAGCTATTAAAACAATAGCTCTCAACAGGTCGGCGAGGGGGGTTCCTCGTAAACGCTATGTCTAGCCCGACTCTTGCTAAGCAAAATCCTCGACGGATACCACGTCACACAAGTTCGAGGACTTCGAAGCAATGAACCTTATGCGTCTCCGGCAGCCCCTGGCTGCACTGGTTGTGGGCGGCACAGCAGCATTCCTCGGGCCGATGGCCTCGGTCCACGCGTTCTCCAATCCGCCAATCAAGATGGCCCAGGGGGTCGAATACATGTGCGGCGGCACGAACAAGGCCGAGGCCGCGTTCATGCAGATGGTGTCGCCGCGCTGGGCGGCGACCCTCGAGTTCGGCATTAACCAGAGCGGCCAGAAAGGCCAGTTCCCGGCACGTGCGAAGGTCGAGGTGCGCGAGAAATACTCCGGGCGCCCGGTGATGCAGGCGCAGTCGCACGGGCCCTACATGCTTGCCCGGCTCGATCCGGGTGCCTACGACGTGGACGTCACGCTCGGTGGCCTGACGCTGACGCAGACGCTGACCGTGATCAAGGGCGTGCCGGCCCGCGCGGTGTTCCTGTGGCCGTCGAACTTCGACATGGCCTCGGTGCTGCCGCCGCAGCCCGAAAACCAGGCGCTCGCGCAAACCACCGCCGCCGCCACGCGGTAGGCGCTCTTCCGGCGCCGCGGCGCGGCCGCGGTGCCTGCGGCACCACGCCGGCGCGTTCTTGCCCCGGCAGCGTGCAGCCGACGTTCGGCGTGCCGTCATCCACCCGGTCTAGAATCTCGAGCCCCCGGGCCCGCTGAGCGCCTGCCCTCCGGGCGCCCAGCGCTATCGAAAAAATAGCTGTGTGCGCACCGGCAGGTGCCTTGAATCCGCGGCATGCGGCTTGCAGATACCGCATCCCGGGCAGTGCCCCGTCTTCATTGCCCCGATGCCGATACGTCCCCTGAGCGTCCTGTCCGCGCTGCTGCATGTCTACATGGCGCTGCGCCTGCTGCCGGCGCTGGCCATGCTCACGCCCGCCTGGCCATTGGCGCTGGCCGCGCTGGCCGTTTCCGCCCTGACCATTCCGCTGCCGTTCGTCTCGCGCCGCGCCGAGCGCAGCGCAAGCCTCGGCCAGGTGCTTCGGTGGACCGGGCTGATCAGCATGGGCTGGTTCTCGTCGACCTTCGTGCTCACGCTCTTGCGTGACGTGCTGCTGCTTCTGGCCTGGCTCGCCGATGTGCTCGGCGGGCTCGCGCTGCCGTGGCACGCCGTGCTCCCCTGGAGCGCGCTGGCGGTGCTGGCGCTCGGCACGCTGGTGTCGGTGATCGGCTTCCTCAATGCCCGCCGCACCGCGAAGGTGAAGCACGTCGCGGTGCCGATCCGCGGGCTGCCGGCCGCGCTCGAAGGCTTCACGATCGCGCAGATCAGCGACATCCACGTAGGCCCGACGATCCGCAACGGCTACATCCAGCGCATCGTCGACGCGGTGAACCGGCTCGGTGCCGATGCGGTCGCGATCACCGGCGACCTAGTGGACGGCAGCGTGGCCGAACTGCGCGCGCACATCGCGCCGCTGGCCGGGCTGCGCGCGAAGCACGGCACCTTCGTGGTCACCGGCAATCACGAGTACTACGCCGGCGCGCACGCCTGGATCGACGAACTGCGGCGGCTCGGGCTCAAGGTGCTGCTCAACGAACACGTGGTGCTGCAGACGCGCAACGTGCGCGGCGCGCAGACCGACGAGGAACTGTTCGAAAGCCAGCTGGTGATCGCGGGCGTGACCGACTTCACCGCCGGGCACTTCGATGCGGCGCATGCCAGCGACCCGCACCTTGCCCTCTTCGACGCACCCCCGCTGGTGCACACGCGCGTGCTGCTCGCGCACCAGCCGCGCAGTGCGCCTTCGGCGGCCACGGCCGGCTACCAGCTGCAGCTCTCGGGCCACACGCACGGTGGCCAGTTCTTCCCGTGGAACCTGTTCGTCCCGATGCAGCAGCCCTTCACCGCGGGCTTGCACCGGCTGCACGACATGTGGATCTACGTGAGCCGCGGCACGGGCTACTGGGGGCCGCCGAAGCGCTTCGGTGCGCCGTCCGAGATCACGCTGGTGACGCTGGTGCCGGCACGCGACTGATGCGCGGGGCCGTGCGGCCGCAGCCACAGAAATCCGGCCGCGCGCCGAGGTGTTGAACAAGTCCTACCCGCCGATGTGGCGATCGCCTCGGTGCGCCGCGAGGAGGCCGACGGAAAGTAAATATTCCTACCTTTCGTCATTTGGCCTAATAAATCAGATCATGAAAACCACAAGGTCGGCGACCCTCGGGGCCGCCGTGCTCGCAGGCTTGCTGTGCCTGCCGGGCACAGAAGCGCAGGCGTTCGAAGACAGCGCGCGCGGCATCTACCTCGAGGGCGGCCGGGCCCCGCACGGCGACCAGGGGGGCACCAACTCGGCCACGCTGGGCTTCACGCTGCCCTGGTCGCCGCGCCAGCCGGTGCAAGCAGGTGCGCTGACGTCGTACTGGGATTTCTTCGTGAGCCAGTGGCATGCGCCGGTGATCGGCGGTGGCGGCGCGCGCAACTACACGCAGATCGGCGCGATCTACACCTGGCGCTACCGCTTCGACGGTGGCCGGTCGCCCTGGTTCGCCGAAGCCGGCGTGGGGGCCACGCTGATGGACCATCTCTACCGCACGCCGGACCGCACCTTCAGCACCGAGTTCCAGTTCACCGAAGTGCTCGGCGTGGGCCGCAGCTTCGGCGACGGCGGCCGCCACGAGCTGGCGCTGCGCGTGCAGCACTTCTCGAACGCCGGCATCAAGAAGCCGAACCCGGGCGAGAACTTCGTCCGGCTGCGCTACAGCTATCGCTTCTGAGGCGCGGGCCTGCGCGTGCGCCAGCGCCGGGCGCGCAGCTCGGTGGCGAAGTACGCCACCGTGGCCACGGCCAGCGGCAGCAGGTAATAGAGCCCGCGGTAGACCAGCAGCACGCCGAGCAGCCGGCCCTGCGGCACCTCGCTGGAAAGCAGCGCGAGAAACACGGCCTCGAGCACGCCGAGCCCCGCGGGCACGTGCGTGACCACGCCCGCCACCGCCGCGACGAGCAGCACCGCGAGCACCGCGTGGTAGGCCACCTGGCCCTGCAGCAGGACCCAGATCACGCTCGCGATCAGCGACCAGTTGAGGCACGACAGCGCGAGCTGCAGCAGCGCCATGCCGAAGCTCGGCACCTTGAACGAATGGCGCCGCAGCCGAAGCTCATGGCCGCTCGCGAACGCACAGAGCAGCAGGTACGCCCCCGCCACCACCAGCAGCACCGCGCCAAGGATGCGCAGGCCCACGTTGTCGATGCGCCATTCGGGCGGCAGCACCAGCGGCCAGAAGCAGAAGGCGGCACCCGCCACCACGAGGTAGCCGAGCCAGTTGGTCAGCATGCTGAAGCCCAGCACGCGCGTGATGATGCCGTTCGACAGCCCAAGCCGCGAGTAGAGCCGATAGCGGAACGCCACGCCGCCCACGAGCGAACCGAGATTGAGGTTGAAGGCGTAGCTGATGAAGGTCACGCCCATCACGGTGCCGGTGCCGAGCCGGTGGTGCGTGAGATGCCGGCCCAGCAGGTCGTAGGTGCTGTAGACCGCGAAGCTGCCCGCCGCGAGCAGGCCGGCGAGCAGCAGCGCGGTCGCGGGGAGGGCGCGCATGGCGTCGAACACTTCCTGCCAGTCGATCGCGCGCGCCTGGCTCACGAGCAGCCAGGCGATCAGTGCGAAGAAGCCCCAGACGCCGATCCGGCGCAGCCACGGCCACCAGGGACGCTGGTCACCGGCCTTGCCGCGGGCCATGGCCGGCGCGCCGGGGGCAGCAGTCATGCCGCCTCCGTCGTCTGCTTGGCGCCGTTCTCGCCGGCCTCGGCACGCTCTGCCTCGCGCTTCTCGGCCAGGTCGGTGGCTTCGGCGAGCGTGAGGCGCGGCACCTGCCGCGGCAGCCAGCCGAGAAACGACGGATACCAGCGCAGGAAGTGGAAGATGAAGAAGCTGCGCACCAGCCGCCAGCCGCTCCATTCGTGCTCGAGGTCGGCTTCGCCGATGCGCTTGCAGCTCTCGCGCATGAGCCGGTCCATGCGCTCCCAGAGCAGCTGGTTGAACGCCTTGTCGCGCACGATGACATTGGCCTCGAGGTTGAGCGAAAGGCTCAGCGGATCGAGGTTGCTCGAACCCACCGTGCACCAGCGGTCGTCCATCAGCGCGACCTTGGCATGCAGCGGCCGGTCGCAATACTCGTGGATCTGCACGCCCGCATGCAGCAGGTGGTGGTAGAGCATGCTGGCGGCGGTCTTGACGATCGGCATGTCGGGCTCGCCCTGCAGGATCAGCCGCACGTCCACGCCGCGCCGCGCCGCGCGGCGCAGTTCCTTGATGAGCCGGTAGCCCGGAAAGAAGTACGCATTGGCGATCACGATGCGTTGGCGCGCCGCGCGGATCGCGGCCAGGTACTGGCGTTCGATGTCGTTGGTGTGGCGCCGGTTGTC
>CAMLCW010000313.1 GCA_946478645.1 uncultured Variovorax sp. | reverse complement strand
CGACACCTCCAGCGGCGTCTGCTCACCCGCCATCAAATCGATGAACACGTCTTCCAGGTCGGCCTTGCGCATTTCCACGTCTTCCACCACGACGCCGGCTTCGCGGATCGCGGCCAGCAGCTGTTCGACTTCATGTGCGTTCTGCGCGGGCAACTGCACGATGCGGCCGGTGATGCGCGCATGCTGGGCGATGGACCACGGCAGCATGGCGTCGGTCTTGAAGCGCAGCACATTGCTCGCGGCGGCGCTGAGCAGCGCGCTGGTGCGGTCGAGTGCGATCACGCGGCCGAGCTTGAGCATCGCGATGCGGTTGCACAGCGCTTCGGCCTCTTCGAGGTAATGGGTGGTGAGCAGCACGGTGCTGCCCTGCTTGTTGAGCCGGGCCACGAATTGCCAGAGCGTCTGGCGCAGTTCGACGTCGACGCCGGCCGTGGGCTCGTCGAGCACGATGACCGGCGGCTTGTGCACCAGCGCCTGCGCCACCAGCACGCGGCGTTTCATGCCGCCCGAAAGCTGGCGCATGTTCGCGGTGGCCTTGTCGGCCAGGCCCAGGCTTTGCAGCAGTTCGTCGATCCAGGCTTCGTTGTTCTTGATGCCGAAGTAGCCCGACTGGATGCGCAGCGACTCCCGCACGTTGAAGAACGGGTCGAACACCAGCTCCTGCGGCACGATGCCGAGCTGGCGCCGCGCCTCGGCGTAGTCGCGCTGCACATCGAAGCCGTGCACGCTGATCGCGCCGGCCGTGGGGCGCGACAGGCCCGCGAGCATGCTGATCAGGGTGGTTTTGCCGGCGCCGTTGGGACCGAGCAGGCCGAAGAACTCGCCCTCCTCGATCTGGAAGCTGACGTCGTCGACGGCGCGCAGCCCCTGCTTGCCTTGGGCCCGCTGTTGCCTGGAGGGGGGATAGGTCTTGGAGACCGATTGGAATGAGATCGCGGGCATGGGAGCCGGCGATTTTACGGGTGCGCCAGGTTGCCCGCTGGACGGGCGTCCGATGTCCCGCGCCCGCGCCGGCCGACGCGGTGGCCCCGAAGGCGGCTCAGGGCGCCGCCGGCAGCAGGCTCGCGACGCCGTACAGCGCAGCCAGCTCGCGCAGCCGGGGCGGCAGCCCCTTGACCGCGAAGCCGCGGCCGATGGCGCTCGATTCGCGCCGGCATTCGAGCAACACCGCAAGCGCCGAGGAGTCGAACTGCGCGAGCGCGCTGGCGTCGACCACGGTCGAGGTGTCGGTCTGCCCCGCCAGCCCCTGCTGCAGCATGCGCATGCAGGCGGGGGCGTCGTCGTGCGTGAGCTTCGAGGGCAGCACCAGCATGGCGTCAGCTCCGGCCGCTGTTGCCCTTGTTGCGCGCCGCGAGCGCTGCAATCAGGCCGTCGATGCCGCGGGCGTTGATCTCTTGCGCGAACTGCGTGCGGTAGGTGTCGACCAGCCAGACACCCAGCACATTGAGGTTGTAGACCTTCCAGCCGCCGCCCTGCCCCGGCGTCTTCTCGAGGCGGTAGTCGAGCTGGACCGGGTCGCCGCGGCCCTTGACCTCGGTGCGCACCAGCACCTCCTTGTCGTCGGGCGAACCGCGGAACGGACGCACCGTGACGGTCTGGTCGCTCACCTGGTCGAGCGCGCCCGCGTAGGTGCGCACCAGCAGGGCCTTGAATTCTTCCTGCAGGCGCTTCTGCTGCTCCGGCGTGGCCTGGCGCCAGGCCGGGCCGACGGCGGAAGCCGTCATGCGCTGGAAGTTGACGTTGGGCATGATCTTGCTGTCGACCAGCACCATGATCTTGTTGATGTCGCCCGCCTTGATGGACGTGTCGGCCTTGATGGTCTCGAGCACGTCGGTCGACAGCCGCTTGACGAGCGCGTCGGGCGCCTCGTCGGCCGCATGCGCAGGGCGCACTAAGGCGGTGGCGGCACCCACGAGCAGTGCGCTGGCGAGGACGAGGCGGCCGAAACCGCGGCGTTGCAAGATCTTGTTGTTCATGGAAATCCCTTCAAGTTGAAACTCCGTCAGGCCGCGCAACCGATGCTGCGCGCCTGCTGGAAAGAACGTGTTCGACAGGCGCCCAGCCGACCGGGTTCCCTGAAGCGCAGGTGAAGCCTTGAAACCGGATGCAAGCAGAACCGCATGCATCCGGCGGTGATCAGCCCTGCTTCTGCCCCGATCTACCTCCCGCCCTCATCGCCGTCGTCCGGCGGATTGCCATCGTAGACGTCGCTGCGCCGATGCTGCAGGTAGGCGTCGCGCGTGAAGGTGTATTTGTCGAGCGCGGCGTCGTTCAGCAGCCGCCCCGCACGCAGGTACCGGGCGCGCGTGTCGACCGCCTGCAGCACCGTGAGCGAGTTGCGCCATGCCACGTCGTGCATGTTGCCGATCACGCTGCCGGCGCTGTTCACCGGCAGGGCGGCGGTGTCCCGCACCGTCGACGGGCCCAACACCGGCAGCACCACGTACGGGCCGGGCCCCACGCCCCAGCGGCCCAGCGTCTGGCCGAAATCTTCCTCGTGGCGGTAGATGCCGGCTTCGGAAGCCACGTCGAGCAACCCGCCGAGCCCGAAGAAGGTGTTCACGTTGAGCCGCATGAAGGTTTCGGCGCTGTTGCGCAGCTTGAGCTGCGCCACGCTGTTGGCGAAGCTCCAGATATCGCCGACATTGCTGAAGAAGTTGCCCACGCCGGTGCGCACCATCGACGGCAGCACGCGTTCGTAGGCGGTGGCCGCAGGCACCAGCACGGCGTCGTCCACCACGTCGTTGAAGCGCGTGATGCCGCGGTTCATCGGCTCGAACGGATCGCCCGGATGCGCCTGGGGGCCGCTCGCGCATCCCGCAGCCAGGGCCAGGGCGGCCAGCGCGGCCGCCCAACGCGTGCCGCGCGCCGCCTTGTGGGCAGCGAACGGCATGAAAGTGCTCGTTGGTTTCATTTCTTGTTGGCTGTTCCCGGCGTCGAAGAGCTTCCTTCGGCCGCCTTGCTATAGAGGAATTGGCTGATCAGGTTTTCGAGCACCACGGCCGACTGGGTGGAGGTGATCGTGTCGCCGGCCTGCAGGTTCTTCTCCTCGGCGCCCGCCTCGATGCCGATGTACTGCTCGCCGAGCAAGCCACTGGTCAGGATCTTGAGCGAGCTGTCCTTGGGAAAACTGTAACGTTTTTGCAAAGCCAACGTGACGTCGGCCTGAAATGTCTTGTCGTTGAACGTGATGGATTCAACGCGGCCGACCACCACGCCGGCACTCTTGACCGCCGTCTGCGGCTTAAGCCCGCCGATGTTCTGGAAACGGGCGACCACGTCGTAGGTCTGCTGAAAATTCAGGCTCAGCAGGTTGGCGGACTGCAGCGCGAGGAAAAGCAGCGCCGCGCCGCCGATCAGGACGAACAGGCCGACCCAGAGGTCATTGTTGGAACGTTGCATGGTTTGCACTCACTCTTTAGAACGAAGGAGCCGGGGCGCCTTCAAATACTGAACATCATGGCGGTGAGCAGGAAGTCGAGCCCCAGCACCGACAGCGACGCCATCACCACGGTGCGCGTGGTGGCGCGCGACACGCCTTCGGGCGTGGGCTGCGCCTCGTAGCCCTGCAGCAGCGCGATGAAGGTCACGGTGAAGCCGAAGACGATGCTCTTGATCACGCCGTTGCCGACGTCGCGCCACACGTCGACGCCGCCCTGCATCTGGCCCCAGAAAGCACCGGGATCCACGCCGAGCATCAGCACGCCGACCACGTAGCCGCCCATGATGCCCACGGCGCTGAACACCGCCGCCAGCAGCGGCATCGTGATGACGCCGGCCCAGAAGCGCGGCGCCAGAATGCGCCGCACCGGGTCGACGGCCATCATTTCCATCGCGCTGAGCTGCTCGCCGGCCTTCATGAGGCCGATCTCGGCGGTCAGCGAGGTGCCGGCCCGACCGGTGAAGAGCAGCGCCGCCACGACCGGGCCCAGCTCGCGCACCAGGCTCAGCGCCACCAGCAGGCCGAGCGCCTCGGACGAGCCGTAGCGCTGCAGCGCGTAGTACATCTGCAGCCCGAGCACGAAGCCGACGAAGAGCCCGGACACCGCGATGATCGCCAGCGAATAGTTGCCGAGGAAATGGATCTGGTCGCGCACCAGGCCGAAGCGCCGCAGGCTCTGAGCGCCCTGCAGCACCAGGCGGACGAACAGCTTGGCGCCGTAGCCCAGGCCGGCGAGCTTGCTGCGCACCGCGAAGCCGACGTCGGCGGGATTCCACCAGCTCATGCGCGGCCTCCCTGCGGATCGAAGTCTTCCTCGATGCCGGCGCCGGGGTAATGAAAGTGCACCGGCCCTTCGGGCAGCGCATTGACGAACTGGTGCACCAGCGGGTCCTCGCTCCGGCGCACGTCGTCGGGCGCGCCCTGCGCGGCGATGCGGCCGTTGGCCAGGACGATCACGTGGTCGGCGATGCGGAAGGTTTCCTCGAGATCGTGCGACACCACGATGCTCGTGAGTCCGAGCGTGTCGTTGAGCCGCCGGATCAGCCGCGCCGCCGTGCCCAGCGAGATCGGGTCGAGGCCGGCAAAGGGCTCGTCGTACATGACGAGGTCGGGATCGAGTGCGATCGCGCGGGCCAGCGCCACGCGCCGGGCCATGCCGCCCGAGATTTCGCTCGGCATCAGGTCGCGCGCGCCGCGCAGGCCGACCGCGTCGAGCTTCATGAGCACGATGTCGCGCACCAGCGGCTCGGGCAGCTGCGTGTGCTCGCGCAGCGGGAAGGCCACGTTGTCGAACACGCTCATGTCCGTGAAGAGCGCACCGAACTGGAACAGCATGCCCATGCGGCGCCGTGCCGTGTACAGCGCCGCGGCATCGAAGCGGCCCACATCGTGCCCATCGAACAACACCTCTCCGCGCTGCGCCCGCTGCTGGCCGCCGACGAGCCGCAGCACGGTCGTCTTGCCGCCGCCCGAAGCGCCCATCAGCGCCGTGACCTTGCCACGCGGCACGGAGAACGACACGCCGCCGAGAATCGCGCGCGCGCCGTAGCCGAACGTGACATCGCGGAACTCTACGAAGGGGTGGGTCGGTGGTGTGGCAGGGTCCATCTCAATAAAAAAGCCGGGCACCCTTTCGGGCATCCCGGCATGCGGTTTCCGCGAATGATAGCGGGAGCGCGGCAGGCCCCGCCAAATTGAAACAAAAATCTCAGCGCGGAAGGTCGCTGAATCCCATGAGGAATTCGTCCACCGAGCGCGCGGCCTGCCGGCCTTCGCGGATCGCCCAGACTACCAGGGATTGTCCGCGGCGGATGTCGCCGGCCGCGAACACCTTGGGCACGTTCGTGGCATAGCCGCCGACGAAATCGACGCTGGCCCGGGCGTTGCCGCGCGCATCCTTCTCGACGCCGAAGGCATCGAGCACCGCCGCCACCGGGCTCACGAAGCCCATGGCGAGCAGCACGAGGTCGGCCTTGAGCACCTGCTCGCTGCCCGCGACTTCCTGCATCTTGCCGTCCTTCCATTCGACGCGGACGGTCTTCAGGCCGGTGACCTTGCCGGACTTTCCATCTTTTCCATCGCCGATGAACTCCTTGGTCGAGATCGCGAACTCGCGCTCGCAGCCTTCCTCGTGGCTCGAGCTGGTGCGCAGCTTGATCGGCCAGTAGGGCCAGGTCAGCGGGCGGTTCTCTTCCTCCGGCGGCTGGGGCATCAACTCGAACTGCGTGACGCTCACCGCGCCGTGGCGGTTGCTGGTGCCCACGCAGTCGGAGCCGGTGTCGCCTCCGCCGATCACGATGACGTGCTTGCCGTCGGCGCGCAGCTGGCCCTTGAGCTTGTCGCCGGCATTGACGCGGTTCTGCTGCGGCAGGAACTCCATCGCGAAATGGATGCCGTCGAGCTCGCGCCCCGGCACGGGCAGGTCGCGCGACTGCTCGGCGCCGCCGGTGAGCAGCACGGCGTCGAACTCCTTCTGCAGCTGCTCGGGCGTGACGGTTTCCTTGGCGAGGTTGGTCACCTTGGAGCCCTTGCCGAGCGGGTCCTTCGCGGCACCGACGACCACGCCGGTGCGGAAGACCACGCCTTCGGCCTTCATCTGCTCGACGCGGCGGTCGATGTGCGACTTCTCCATCTTGAAGTCGGGGATGCCGTAGCGCAGCAGGCCGCCGATGCGGTC
>CAMLCW010000312.1 GCA_946478645.1 uncultured Variovorax sp. | reverse complement strand
AGCCCGCATCCTGGAATTTCTGCCCGAAGCAAGGGCAGCGATCCGGCACACGATCAACGATCTCGATCGCTTCGCGGACGCACTCATCCAAGGCCCTGGCGGGGCACCGGGTGCGTCTCCACCCCCGCCTTGAACTGCGCACAAGCAAACGCCCACGCCATGCGCGTCGCATCGGGCCCCTCGGGGTCGCTGAACGGCAGCTTCGACGCGCCGCCGCTCCAGCTATGGCCGAGCCCCGCGATCTCGCACAGCCTCACGAGCGTGCGGCCCCTGCGCGTGAAGTCGGTCAGCCGCATCGCACGGCGCTTGCCGCGCTGCACCTCGCGCGCGAGCCCAGGCTTGGCGCCGAGCGCCGTGGCCCAGACGGACGCGCTGTCGACCGCGTTGCTGGGCGCCACCACCGTGTCGGCGTCGCCGTGCAGCACCAGCATCGGCGGCAGGGTCGCGAACACCGCGGCGGCGCCGAGCGCCTTCCCGACGGCGGTGGCGGGCATCGGCGGCACATGCTTGCCGCGCATCGCGCCGAGCGCGGTGGCCGATGAGGTGGCGGCGCCGGGCGCCACGCCCGAGTGCATCACCACGGCGCGGAACCGCAGCGGGTAGCGCGTGGCCAGCAGCGCGGCCATGCTGGCGCCGGCCGAGAGCCCGGCCAGCGCGACGCGGGCGCGGTCCACGGGATAGAGCATGCAGGCCTGGTCGACGGCGGCCATCAGCGTCGCGGCTTCGGCGTCGGCCTTGCCGGAGCGGCGCTCATACCAGTTCCAGCAGCCCTGTGGATGCGCGAGACGGTCCTGCTCGGGATAGAGCACGAGGAAGCGGTGGCGCAGCGCGAGCGCGTTCATCCGCGTGCTGGCCGCGAAGTCGCGCCCGGTCTGGCCGCAGCCGTGCAGCATGACCATGAGCGGCAGCTTCTCGCCGGGCTGGAGGTTCAGCCCGGCCGGCCGGAACAGGTGGTAGCTGCGTGCACCGCCGGGCCCGAGCGCCATGCCGCCGATCCAGTCGCCCTTGCCGGGCGGCGGCCTGCGCCGCTCGGCAGCCGCGCGCTGGACCTGGCCCGCCACGCGCCGGCCGCTGCCGAGCGCGAGCTTCGTGAGTGCCTTGAGGTTGCGCTCGTAGGCGCGGGCGAAAAGCGAGGATGTGGAGCGTCGGGCCATGGCGCAGTGTGAGGGCAAGGCGCCGTTCGCCCAACCGGGGCCGGTCGGCCCCGCGCTCGATCAATAGATCTCGGGCACGATCATGCTGGCCGGCACCGGCTGCCGAAGGTAGTCGGCATGGCGCTCGCGGGCCGGCAGTTCGATCGGCGGATGCGGCACTTCCTGATAGGGCAGCTGGCCCAGCAGGTGGCTGATGCAGTTGAGCCGCGCCTTCTTCTTGTCGACCGCCTGCACCACCCACCAAGGCGCCTCGGGGATGTGGGTGCGCTCGAGCATGATTTCCTTCGCCTTGGTGTATTCCTCCCAGCGGCGGCGGCTCTCGAGGTCCATCGGGCTCAGTTTCCACTGCTTGAGCGGATCGTGGATGCGGCCGAGAAAGCGCATGTGCTGCTCGTCGTCGGTGATGGAGAACCAGTACTTGATGAGCTTGATGCCCGAGCGCACGAGCATCTTCTCGAACTCGGGCACGGTGCGAAAGAATTCCTCGTACTCGTCGTCGGTGCAGAAGCCCATCACGCGCTCGACGCCGGCGCGGTTGTACCAGCTGCGGTCGAACAGCACCATCTCGCCGGCCGCCGGCAGGTGCGCCGCATAGCGCTGGAAGTACCACTGGGTGCGCTCGCGGTCGTTGGGCGCCGGCAGCGCGGCCACGCGCGCCACGCGCGGATTCAGGCGCTGGGTAATGCGCTTGATGACACCGCCCTTGCCCGCGGCATCGCGGCCCTCGAACAGGATCACCACTTTCTGGCGGCTGTGCTGCACCCAGTCCTGCAGCTTGACGAGTTCGCCCTGGAGCCGGAACAGCTCCTTGAAATAGGCCTGGCGTGCGGCCTTGTCGGTCGCTCCCGCCACTGCGCCGTGCTCGTCGATGTTGCGGTCCTCGATCTCCAGCTCGAGCTCTTCGTCGTAGCTGTCGATCAGCTCGCGGGCGATGCGTTGCATCAGGTCTTCGTGGTCTGGAAGTGCGCTCATGGCATCGTGGAAGAAGTGGAGAAATGACTGGCCCCTGGGGGCACGCCGAATGCTGCCCGCCGCACATGACGTTCGCGTGACGGCCGACACGATGTTGTCATATTCGGCGAAGACGATCCAGGCACGCCATCAACGCACAAGCATCTTGCCGGCACTCCAAGACCTGGCCGCCCATTCGTACGGCGGCGACGAAGCCGGGCTGATCTGCGGCTATCTCTTCGACGCCGGGGCGCCGGAATCGGCGCGCGCGATCGATTCGGCGCACGCGGCTGCCTGGCTCGCTGACCCTGGGCGCGACTTCCTGTGGCTGCACTTCAACCTGAGCCACGCGCAGGCCGAGCGCTGGCTGCTGCGCCATGCCGGGCTTTCCGACGCCTTCTACGAAGCGCTGCACGAGGGATTGCCCTCCACCCGGATCGAACGCGCCGACGATTCGCTGATCGCTGTCATCAACGACGTGCATTTCGAGTTCAGCTTCGAGCCCTCGGACATCTCCACGCTCTGGATCAGCGTGGGCCCGCGCCTCGTGGTGACGGCGCGCGCCAAGCCGCTGCGCTCGGTGGACGCGTTGCGCACGGCGGTCAAGGCCGGCGACGCGCCGCGCTCGAGCACCGAACTGCTCGAGCACCTGCTGCGCGCGCAGGCCGACGTGCTGGTGAAGATCGTGCGCGGCGTGACCGCGCGCATCGACCGCATCGAAGACGAGCTGCTCGCGGGCCGGCTCGACCACAAACGCGCGCGGCTCGGCGTGCTGCGGCGGCTCTTGGTGCGGCTGCAGCGGCTGCTCGCGCCCGAGCCGGCGGCCCTGTTCCGGCTGCTGCAGGGGCCGCCGGCCTGGATGGCCGAAGCCGATGCCCAGGCGCTGCGCGCCTCGACCGAAGAGTTCTCGGTGGTGCTGCGCGACATGCAGGCGCTGCAGGAACGCATCAAGCTGCTGCAGGAAGAGATCGCCGCCAACGTGAACGAGGACAACAACCGCAGCCTCTTCGTGCTGACCGTGGTGACGGTGCTCGCGCTGCCGATCAACATCCTCGCCGGCCTGTTCGGCATGAACGTGGGCGGCATTCCGCTCGCCGAGCACCGGCACGGGTTCTGGATCGTGGTGGCGATCGTCGCGAGCTTTACCGCGGCCGCCGCCTGGGCGGCCTTCCGCAAGAAGCGCTGAGCCCCGCCGCGCGCCGCAGTAATGCTATTTATTTAATAGCAACCATGACAGCATCCATGCGCCCGCATCGATATTCCTTAGCCCCTAGAATGCCGGTGTGTCCTCCATTCTCAACGCCGATCTGCACTGCCATTCCGTGGTTTCGGACGGCACGCTGACGCCCGAGGAGCTGGCCGCGCGCGCCGCGGGCAACGGCGTCGAACTGTGGGCGCTCACCGACCATGACGAGGTGGGCGGCCAGCACCGCGCGGCCGCAGCGGCGCGCGCCAACGGCATGCGCTACCTCACGGGCACCGAGATCTCGGTGACCTTCGCCAACGAGACGGTGCACATCGTGGGCCTGGGCTTCGACCCCGACGACGCCGCGATGACACAGGGCCTCTACGACACGCGCGGCGGACGCGGCAAGCGCGCGATGGAAATGGCCGAGGGGCTGGCGCGCGTGGGCATCCACGGCGCTTATGAAGGCGCGCTCAAGTTCGTCGGCAATCCCGAGCTGATCTCGCGCACGCATTTCGCGCGCTTTTTGGTCGAGCAGGGCCACTGCCGCGACACGCCCGAGGTGTTCCGCAAATACCTGACCGAAGGCAAGCCGGGCTACGTGCCGCACCGCTGGGCTTCGCTGAAGGATGCGGTGCACTGGATCACCGCGGCCAAGGGCCTCGCAGTGATCGCGCACCCGGGGCGCTACAAGTTCACCGCGAACGAGGAATACGCGCTGTTCCTCGAATTCAAGGCGCATGGCGGCCGGGCGATCGAGGTCGTCACCGGCAGCCATACGACGGCCGAATACGTCGAGTACGCCGAGAAGGCGCTCGAATTCGACTTCGCCGCCTCGCGCGGCAGCGATTTCCACAGCCCCGACGAAAGCCACTGCGACCTCGGCAAGCTGCCACCGTTGCCCGGTGCGCTCACGCCGGTGTGGGAACTGCTCGGCGACCGCATCCAGCAGTGAGCGCCGCGCCGGACAATGCTCGCGCCGCCGCGCGCGAGACGCGCGACCTCGAATCGGAACGCATTCTCGCGGGCATCGGCCTGGTGATCGTGGCGGTGGCCTGCTTTGCCACGCTCGACACCGCCACCAAGACCTCGACCGCGGCCGTGCCGATCCTCATGGGCGTGTGGTTCCGCTATGCCTTCCAGGCCGTCGCCACCACGGCGGTGCTGCTGCCGATGCACGGCACCGCGCTGTTGCGCACGCGGCATCCGCGCTACCAGCTGCTGCGCGGCGCGCTGCTGCTGGTGTCGAGCACGCTGGCCTTCCTGAGCCTGCGCTACATGCCGCTGGCCGAGTTCACCTCGATCGTGCTGATCGCGCCGCTCGTGATCACGCTGCTGGCGGCCACCACGCTCAAGGAGCGCGTCTCGGTGCTGCGCTGGACGCTGGTGGCCGGCGGCTTCATCGGCACGCTGGTCATCCTGCGCCCGGGCGGCGGCGCCTTCAGCTGGGCCGTGCTGCTGCCGATCGGGCTGGTGCTGACCAACGCCTGGTTCCAGGTGCTCACGAGCAAGCTGGCGCAGACCGAGGACCCGCTCACGATGCATTTCTATACCGGCTGGGTCGGCGCGCTGATCGCCTCGCTGGCGCTGCCCTTCGCCTGGACCAGCCTGCCGTCGTGGCACTGGTGGGCGCTGCTGTGCCTCATGGGCTTCATGGGCACGGTGGGGCATTTCATCCTGATCCTGGCCTACCAGCGCGCGCCGGCCTCCACGCTCACGCCTTACCTCTATGCGCAGATCGCCTTCGCTATGCTGGGGGGCTGGCTGGTGTTCTCGCATGTGCCCGACCGCTTCTCGCTGATCGGCATGGCGATGATTGCCGTCTGCGGTGCCGCCGGCGCCTGGCTGACGGTGCGGGAACGCCGCGTGCCCATCCAACCGGCGGAGTCCTGATCAGGAGGTTTACCCCATGGCCCAATACTTCGAAGTCCACCCCGACAACCCGCAACAGCGCCTGCTCAAGCAGGCCGCCACGCTGCTCCAGCGCGGCGAGATCGTGGCCGTGCCCACCGATTCGAGCTATGCGCTGGCCTGCCATCTCGACGACAAGGACGCGGTCGACGCGCTGCGCCGCATCCGCCAGGTCGACGAGAAGCACCACCTCACGCTGATCTGCCGCGACCTGAGCGAACTCGCCAACTACGCGCGCGTCGACAACAAGCAGTACCGGCTGCTCAAGGCGGCCACGCCGGGCCCCTATACCTTCCTGCTCGAAGCCACCAAGGAAGTGCCGCGGCGCGTGAGCCATCCGCAGCGCAAGACCATCGGCCTGCGCGTGCCCGACCACAACGTGCTCGGCGAACTGCTCGCGCTGCACGGCGCACCGCTGCTGGCAACCACGCTGATCCCGCCCGGCGAGACCGAGGCGATGAACGACGCCGAGGCCATCCGCGAGCGCTTCGAGAAGCAGATCGCCGCCGTCATCGACGCCGGCGCCTGCCCTTCGCAGCCCACCACCGTGGTCGACCTCACGCCCATGGGCGCGGGCGACGAGCCTGTCGTGGTGCGGCAGGGCCGCGGCGCGCTGGCGGTGCTCGGGCTCTGACGAGCGGCACCGAAGCCCATACGCCGTCTGACACAATCGCCCAGTGGATATCTCCAACCTGATCCAGACCGTTCTCATCTACGCACTGCCCGTGGTCTTCGCGATCACGGTGCACGAGGCGGCACACGGCTATGTGGCGCGCCATTTCGGCGACAACACGGCCGAAGTGATGGGCCGCGTGACGCTCAATCCGATCAAGCACATCGATCCCATCGGGACCATCCTGATGCCGCTGATGCTCTATTTCGCGACCTCGGGCGCCTTCCTGTTCGGCTATGCCAAGCCGGTGCCGGTGAACT
>CAMLCW010000311.1 GCA_946478645.1 uncultured Variovorax sp. | reverse complement strand
ACGGCTACAGCGTCTTCACCTGGCGCGAGCCGCACGGCGTCACGGGCCACGTCATCCCCTGGAACTACCCGATGCAGATCTTCGGGCGCAGCGTGGGCGGCGCGCTGGCCGCGGGCAACGTCTGCGTGGTCAAGCCTGCCGAGGACGCCTGCCTGTCGCTGATCCGCGTGGCCCAGCTCGCGGCCGAGGTCGGCTTCCCGGCCGGCGCGATCAACATCGTCACGGGTTACGGCCACGAAGTCGGCGATGCGCTCGCTCGGCACGAAGGCATCGACCACATCAGCTTCACCGGCAGCCCGAAGATCGGCACGCTGATCCAGCAGGTGGCGGCCGAGCGGCACTGCCCCGTCACGCTCGAGCTCGGCGGCAAGAGCCCGCAGATCGTCTTTGCCGATGCCGACCTCGATGCGGCCGTTCCCGTGCTCATCAACGCCATCGTGCAGAACGCGGGCCAGACCTGCTCGGCCGGCTCGCGCGTGCTGATCGAGCGCGGCATCTACGAACCGCTGCTCGAGCGCCTGGGCCACGCCTTCGAGGCGCTGCGCGTGGGCCCGGCCGCGATGGACCTCGACGTCGGTCCGCTGATCCGCCAGACCCAGCAGCAGCGCGTGTGGGACTTCCTGAGCGACGCGCAGGTGGCGGGTATCCCGATGGTGGCGCAGGGCATCGTGGTCGACGAGGCCCCCGAAACCGGCTTCTACCAGGCGCCGACCCTGCTGCGCGACGTGCCGGTGGGCCACCGGCTGGCGCAGGAGGAGGTGTTCGGCCCGGTGCTCGCCGCGATGCAGTTCGCCGACGAGGACGAAGCGGTCGCGCTGGCCAACGCCACGCAGTTCGGGCTGGTGGCGGGCGTGTGGACCGCCGATGGCGCACGCCAGTTCCGCATGGCCAAGCGGGTGCGCAGCGGCCAGGTGTTCATCAACAACTACGGCGCGGGCGGCGGGGTCGAGCTGCCTTTCGGCGGCGTGAAGTCGTCGGGCTACGGCCGCGAAAAGGGCTTCGAGGCGCTCTACGGCTTCACCACCTTGAAGACCGTGGCCATCAAGCACGGCTGACGCCGATGGCGCTGGGCGCTCAACCCAGCGCCGTGTCCAGCAGCATCATCAGCACGAAGCCGAGCATCAGCCCGCTGGTCGCGAAGCTTTCGTGCCCCTTGCGGTGCGATTCGGGAATGATCTCGTGGCTGATGACGAACAGCATCGCACCGGCCGCAAAGCCCAGGCCCCAGGGCAGCAGCGCGGCCGAATGGCCGATGGCGGCCGCACCGAGCACCGCGCCCACGGGCTCCACCAGCCCCGACGCCATGCCGATGGCCACCGCGAAGCCGCGCCGGTAGCCCGCCGCGAGCAGCGCCACCGCCACCACCAGCCCCTCGGGCACGTCCTGGATCGCGATGCCGGTGGCGAGTGCATCGGCCTGCACGCCGTTGTTGGCGGCGTAGCCCACGCCGATCGCCAGGCCCTCGGGCAGGTTGTGCAGCGCGATCGCGAACACGAACAGCCAGGTGCGCCTGAGCGGGTGCGCGCCCTGCCCTTCGGGGCCCTTGATGAAATGCTCGTGCGGCAGCACCCGGTCGAGCAACATCAGCGCCGCGCCGCCCAGCAGGATCGCCGCGCCGATCACGCCGCCCGCGGCCCACGCGCCGCCGCCGAAGACCTGCGCCGCCTTCGCAGCCTCGAGGCCGGGAATGATCAGCGAGAACGCACAGGCCGCGAGCATCACGCCCGCGCCAAATCCGAACAGCGTGTCCTGCAGACGGTCGGGGAGCCTCTGCGAGAACAGCACCGGCAGCGTGCCGAGCGCGGTGGCCAACGCAGCGACCAGGCCGCCGGCCAGCGCGCCCGAAGCCCTCGGATCGCCCGCGACGAACTGCCAGAAGCGCACGGCCAGCGCGAGCACGCCGGCGGCGACCACCGCGATGCCGATGCGTTGGCGCAACGAGAGATTGCCGCGCAGCGGCATGTCGAAAAACACGATTCGCAAGCCCTCCGCCGTGAAATGAGCCCTTTGCGTCACAGCGGATGCTGCGCAGCGACAAAAGCAAATGATAGTCATTCTCATCAATATCGTACAGCCATCGCGCCGATACACTGCCCCGCGGCAAAGAACATCCAGGAGACAACCACGATGAAGTTCCTCTTCGCATGCGGCCTGCGCACGGCCTTCGTGGGCCTGAGCCTCGCCGCAGGCCAGCTTGCCGGGGCGCAGTCGCTGCCCAGCGCGCGGCCCGAGCAGGTCGGCCTTTCGACCGAGCGACTGCAGATGGCCACCGACGTACTCAAGGCCGACGTGGCTGCCGGCAAGATCCCGGGCGCCGTGCTGCTGGTCGCGCGGCAGGGCAAGGTGGCGTGGTTCGATCCGGTCGGCACGCTCGATCCCGCGACGCGCACGCCGATGCCGCGCGACGGCATCTTCCGCATCTATTCGATGAGCAAGCCCATCACCACGGTGGCCGCGATGATGCTGGTCGAGGACGGTCGCCTGAAACTCGACGATCCGGTGTCGATGTACCTGCCCGAGTTCGCGCGCATGACCGTCGGCGTCGAAAAGCCCGGCGCCGACGGCAAGCCCGTGCTCGAGACCGTGCCGGCGCGCCGGCCGATCACGGTGCAGGACCTGATGCGCCACACCTCGGGCCTGACCTACGGCTTCTTCGGCCCGGGCCTCGTCAAGCGCGCCTACAACGACGCCGGCCTCGGCGCCGGCGACCCCGACAACGCCGAGTTCTCCGAGCGGCTCGCGAAGCTGCCGCTGGCCTACCAACCCGGGACGACCTGGGACTACAGCTACTCCACCGACATCCTCGGCCGGCTGGTCGAGGTGGTCTCCGGCCAGTCGCTCTACCAGTTCGAGAAGACGCGCCTGTTCGACCCGCTCGGCATGAAGGACACCAGCTACTACGTGCCGGAGCCGGCGCGCCAGCCGCGCATCGCCGAGCCGCTTGCGACCGACCGCAGCTTCGGCGTGGGTGCCGAGCTCAACGACCCGCGCGTGGTGCGCAGGCTCGAATCAGGCGGCGGCGGACTGGTGTCGACCGCGAGCGACTACGCCCGCTTTTTGCAGATGCTGCTGAACGGCGGCACGCTCGACGGCAAGCGCTACCTGGGCCCGCGCACGCTGGCGCTGATGACCGCCGACCACGCGAATGCGGGCGCCGGCGTCGTCCCCGGCCCGCTCTACCTGCCGGGCCCGGGCTACGGCTTCGGCCTGGGCTTCGCGGTGCGCCGCAGCGACGGCAAGGCGCCCTACCCCTCGGCAGCCGGCGAATACAACTGGGGCGGCGCGGGCGGCACCTACATGTGGGTCGATCCGAAGAACGAGCTGTTCGTAGTGCTGATGCTGCAATCGCCCAAGCACCGCCAGCACTACCGCAGCCTGCTGCGCAACATGGTTTACGCCGCGGTGCTCAAGTAGCCCTTGCCGGCCCCGGCCCTGCCCCGATCGGGTAAATTGGCTCCCGCCCCATGAACACCCGAAGCACCACCGTCATTCCGCTGTCCGAGGTCGGCCGCGCGCGGCCCGCCGTCTCGGTGCCGGAGATCGCCGTGCCCGCCACGGGCCGCCTGCTCGACCGCCTGGGCCGGCCGCTGACCGACCTGCGCATCAGCGTGACCGACCGGTGCAACTTCCGCTGCAGCTACTGCATGCCGAAGGACGTGTTCGACAAGGACTACCAGTACCTGCCGCACAGCGCGCTGCTGAGCTTCGAGGAGATGACCCGGCTCGCGCGCCTGTTCGCCGCGCATGGCGTGCGCAAGATCCGCCTCACCGGCGGCGAGCCGCTGCTGCGCAAGAACATCGAGGTGCTGGTCGCCCAGCTTGCCGAGCTCCGCACGCCCGACGGCGAGCCGCTCGAACTCACGCTCACCACCAATGGCTCGCTGCTGCGGCGCAAGGCCAAGGCGCTGGCAGCCGCCGGCCTGAAGCGCGTGACCGTGAGCCTCGACAGCCTCGACGACGCGGTGTTCCGCCGCATGAACGACGTCGACTTTCCGGTGGCCGACGTGCTGGCCGGCATCGATGCGGCCCAGGAGGCCGGGCTCGGTCCGCTCAAGGTGAACATGGTCGTCAAGCGCGGCACCAACGAGCAGGAGATATTGCCGATGGCGCGCTACTTCCGCGAGCACCACGGCGGCAAGGTGGTGCTGCGCTTCATCGAATACATGGACGTGGGCGCCACCAACGGCTGGCGCATGGACGAGGTGCTGCCCTCGGCCGAGGTCATCGCACGGATCGCGGCCGAGTTCCCGCTCGTGCCGCTCGACCCCAGCGTCGCCGGCGAAACGGCGCAGCGCTGGGCCTACGCCGACGGCGGCGGCGAGGTCGGCGTGATCAGCAGCGTGACGCAGGCCTTCTGCCGCGACTGCAGCCGGGCGCGCCTGTCCACCGAAGGCAAGCTCTACCTGTGCCTCTTCGCGAGCGCGGGCCACGATCTGCGCCCGCTGTTGCGCGGCACGGCCAGCGACGAGGAGATCGGCTCCGCCATCGGCCACATCTGGCAGGGCCGCGCCGACCGTTACTCCGAACTGCGCGCGCTGCGCGGGCCCGACAACGGCGAGCGCGACAATGACACGGCACCGCGGCGTGTCGAAATGAGCTACATCGGCGGATGAACCCCACACCTGACAACACCTCCATTCCCCCCGGAGAGATCACCGGACTGCTGCTCGCCGGCGGCCGCGGCTCGCGCATGGGCGGCATCGACAAGGGCCTGCAGAACTTCAACGGTTCGCCGCTCGCGATGCACGCGGTGCTGCGACTGGGGATGCAGGTCGGCGAGGTGATGATCAATGCCAACCGCAACCTCGCGGCCTACGAGTCCTTCGGCGTGCCGGTCTGGCCCGACAGCCTGGCCGACTATGCGGGGCCCCTCGCGGGCTTCCTGACCGGGCTCGAGCGCTGCGAAACACCCTACCTGCTCACCGTGCCGTGCGACACGCCGCTCTTTCCGCTCGATCTGGCAAGCCGGCTGGCCGAGGCGATGGCCGCCGACGACGCCGAGATCGCGATGGTCAGTGCGCCCGAGGCCGCCGCCGAGCCCGGTGCCGCCCCGGTGCTGCGGCCGCAGCCGGTGTTCTGCCTGCTGCGCGGCACGCTGCTCGAGAGCCTCGTGAAGTTCACGCAGGCGGGCGGGCGCAAGATCGACGCCTGGACCGCGCAGCACCGCACCGTGCTCGTGCCCTTCGACCGGCCGGGCGATGCGCCCGACGCTTTCTTCAACGCCAACACGCTGGCTGAACTGCACGCGCTTGAAAGCCGATGAGCCGCATCGCCGACATTGCCTCCGCCCTCGCGGGCTATGACCCCCAGGCGCTGAGCGTCGAAGGCGTCCAGTCCTTCCTCGCGCAACTGGTCGCGCCTGCCGTCGTCAAGGCGGCCGAGCAGGTGCCGCTGCGCGAAGCGCTCGGCCGCGTGCTGGCCGAGGACATCATCTCCCCGGTCAGCGTGCCGCCGCACGACAACTCCGCGATGGACGGTTTCGCCTTCGATGGCGCGGTGCTGCAGGCGGACGCCCCCATCGACACCTCGATCGAACTGCGCGTGGTGGGCACGGCGTTCGCGGGCGCGGCGTGGCGCGGCGCGGTCGCGGCCGGCGAAGCCGTCCGCATCATGACCGGCGCGGTCATGCCCGAAGGGCTCGACACCGTGGTGCCGCAGGAGTTCTGCAAGATCGACGGCGAGCGTGTGAACTTTCCGGCCCGTGTGCTGCGCCGCGGCGACAACCGCCGCTTCGCCGGCGAGGACCTGATGCAGGGCCAGCCCGCGCTGCGCCGCGGCGAACGGCTCTCGCCCGCCGCGCTCGGCATGGTCGCGAGCCTGGGCATCGCCTCGGTGCCGGCGCTGCGGCGGCTGCGGGTCGCGTACTTCTCCACCGGCGACGAGATCCTGAGCCTCGGCGAGGCGCCGCGCGAAGGCGCGGTCTACGACAGCAACCGCTACACCGTGTTCGGCCTGCTCACGCGCCTGGGCGTGGAGGTGATCGACCTGGGCGTGGTGCGCGACGAGCCCGCCCTGCTGGAGGCGGCCTTCCGGCAGGCGGCGCAGCAGGCCGATGCCATCATCACCAGCGGCGGCGTGAGCGTGGGCGAGGCGGACCACACGCGCACCATGATGAAACAACTGGGCGACGTGGCCTTCTGGCGCATCGCCATGCGCCCTGG
>CAMLCW010000310.1 GCA_946478645.1 uncultured Variovorax sp. | reverse complement strand
GTGGCGCCGGCTCGGTCACGATCATCTGCAGCGGCGCGCCCTTGACCGGGATCGGCACGCCCAGCATCCGGCCGATGGTGCTCGACCAGGCGCCGCTCGCGTTGACGATGCGCCCCGCATGGATGGTGCCGCGCGAGGTGCGCACGACATAACCCGCGCCGTCGCCCGGCAGCGCCTCGATGGCCTGCACGTCGCAGCCGCGCAGCATGCGCGCGCCCTGCGCCTGCGCGCGCCGCGCCACGGCGTAGGTGGCCCGCAGCGGATTGATCTTGCCTTCCATCGGGCAGAGCTCGGCGCCGAGCAGCCCGTCCGACAGTGCCGGCGCGATGCGCCGCAGGTCGGCGCTGGCGATCACCTGCGCATCGATGCCGTGGCTGCGCTCGAGCGCGGCCTTGGCTTCCAGGAAGCGCATGCCGGCTTCGCTGTCGGCGACCATCAGGCCACCGGTGATCTTCACTTCGAGGTCTTCGCCGCAGTCGGCCTGGATCTCCCGCCACAGCCGCACCGACATCGGCCCGAGCGGCAGCGTGGCCGCGGCCGGCCCGCCCCCTTCCTGCGCCTTGACGCCGAAGTCGAACGAGAGCAGTTGCACGTGCAGGCTGCCCGCGTTGGCACCCGAGGCCTGCAGGTTGGTGTCGTCGCGGTCGACCACGGTCACGTCCTGCCCCGCTTTGGAGAGGTAGTAGCCGAGGCAGGCGCCCAGCACGCCCGCGCCGATCACCAGCACGTCGGTGCGCAGCGTTTCGAACGGCGCCTGCGCCACGGGGCGCGCAAGGTTGGGCGTGATGGCCGGCTTGTGGCCGCCCCATTCGGGCTTCTCGAAGCCGAGTGCGCCGGCCGGCACGGGCTTGGCGGGCGGACGCGGTGCGAAATACTGTTCGGCCTCGGGCGCGCGGCCGGTGAGTTCGGCGACCAGCCGGCCCGCGGTGGCGGCGCAGTAGCGCGCCTGGCAGCGTCCCATGCCGAGCCGCGTGTTGCGTTTGAGCGCCGCCAGGGTGTCGGCGCCCGCGCGGATTTGCGCGCGCACCGAGCCGAAGCTGATCTCCTCGCAGCGGCACAGCAGCGTGTCGTCGGGCACCGCGGCCAGCGAGACGGGCGGCGGCGCATAGAGCGACCAGAGCGCCTGCTGGAAGCATTCGGCGCGCTGCAACTGACGGCGCGCGTCGGCGGGCTCGGCCGCCTGCAGCCCCAGGTTGCGTGCCGCCGCGCTGCCGGCCAGCGTGCCGCGTGCCAGTGCCACGCGCGAGCCGCCCAGGTCGGCGCCGTCGCCCACCACGAACACGCCCGGCAGGCTGGTGGCGCCGTCTTCCTGCGTGACCGTGGCGAGATAGCCCAGGTGACGCGGGGTCACGTGGTGCGTGCAGCCGAGCATGCGCGCGAGCTCGGTCGACGGGATGAAGCCGTAGCCGAGGCACAGCGTGTCGGCCTCGAGCTGCCGCGCGCTGCCTTCCACCGCCCGGCCTTGCGCATCGACGCGCGCGATCCGCACCGCGCGCAGGCCCTGTTCGGCCGCATCGCCGCTGGCCTCGGCCGCGAGCACCGTGTGTTCCCACAGCAGCGGCACGCCGTGGGCGCGCAGCGTGCGCAGGTAGCGCCAGCCGTCGCGCAACAGGTCGGGCGCGGTGCGGGCGGCCGCCATCAGCTCGCGCCATTGGCGTGGGCCGGGGCGCGCGGCCGATTCGAGCACCGCCACCACCTCGGCGCCGCCCGCGAGCAGTTCCGCCGCCAGTTGCAGGTTGAGCGGGCCGTTGCCCGCGATCACCACGCGCCGGCCCGGCGCCACGCGGTAGGCGCGCGCGAGCGTCTGGCCGGCTCCCGTGGTCATCACGCCGGGCAGCGTCCAGCCGGGAAAGGGCGCCGGGCGCTCGTAGGCACCGGGTGCGATCACCAATTGCCGGCAGCCGACCACGGTGGCGCGGCCGTCGACGATGGCCGCCACTTCCTGCGCCGAGAACGCCGCCCACACCTGCGCGCCCTGGACAATCTCGACGCCGGCCGCGCGAACCTCGCGTTCCAGCGCCAGGCCCTGCGCAAACTGGCGGTCCGCCGGCGTGGCCGCCGCGTGCGACGGCGCGAGCGGCTTGTAGAACTGGCCGCCGGACTGCAGGCGCTCGTCGAGCACCAGCACCGTGGCGCCCGCGCGGCGCGCGGCCAGTGCCGCCGACATGCCGGCCGGGCCCGCGCCAACCACGAGCACGTCGACCTGCCGCCGCGCGGGCTGCGCCTCGGCCTCGGGCGCCAGCGGGCGCAGCGGATCTTCGGCGGTGCCGGCCGGCTGCGCCGAGCGCACCTGCTGGCCGTCGGCCACCTTGGTGAGACAGGCGCGCTGGCTGGCCATGCCATCGACCGTCACCAGGCAATCGAAGCACGCGCCCATGCCGCAGTACAGGCCGCGGCGTTCGCCGGCGCGCGTGTGGCGCAGCGCCTTGTGGCCGCCGGCCGCCAGCGCGGCCGCGATGGTTTCGCCTTCGAGGCCGTCGACCGGCGCGCCGTCGTACCAGAAGCGCACGGGGCGCCCGGCCGGGGTGATCGAGGAATGTTCCAGTCTGGCGGGCATGGGGTAGGGGAAGCGAGAACGAAAAGGGCGTTGACGCGGCCAAGTGTATACGTATACTGCACGTATACAAATACCGAGTTACCCGACATCCCAAAGGAAGCACGCCCCATGACAGCGTTTCGCGGCACCTACACGGTGCTCATCACCCCCATGACCGCCGACGGACGGCAGGTCGACGTGCCCGCACTCAAGAAGCTGGTCGACTGGCAGATCGAAGAAGGCATCCACGGCCTGATTCCTCTGGGGAGCACGGGGGAATTTCTGTCGCTCACGCCCGATGAGCGTCAACTGGTGATCGAGACCTGCGTGCAGACCGCAGCAAAACGCGTGCCGGTTCTGATCGGCACCGGCGCGGAGTGGACCGACGAGTGCGTGCGGCTGAGCCGCGAGGCCGAAACCATGGGCGCCGACGGCGTCATGATCATTCCGCCGTTCTACAGCACGCCCACCGACGACGAGCTGTTCGCGCACTACCGGAAGGTGGGCGAATCGATCGGCATTCCGATCATGGTCTACAACAACCCGGCCACGGCCAACGTCGACCTGAAGCCGGAGCTGGTGGCGCGCCTCTCGCGCATCGACAACTGCAAGTACATCAAGGAGTCGACGCTCGAGGTCACGCGCGTGCGCGACATCATCGAGCTGTGCGGCGACCGCATGACGGTGTTTGCCGGCATCCTGGGCTACGAGTCGTTCTGGCTCGGCGCGCAGGGCTGGGTGGCGGTGTGCTCCAACCTGATCCCGAAGATGTCGGCCCGGCTGTTCGAGCTGGTGGCCGACGAGCGCGACATGCCCGCGGCGCTCGCGCTCTACAAGGAAATGCTGCCGATCGTGCGCTGGGTCGGCGGCCACCGCTACGTCGCGGCCTCGAAGGACGGCCTCACCATGATGGGCCTGCCGGTCGGCCAGCCGCGCGCGCCGCGCCTGCCGCTGCCCGAGGCCGACGCCGCCGACCTGCGCCGCGAGCTTTCCCGCCTCGGGCTGCTGGATTCGATCCGGGCCTGAGGCCGCGCCGGAACGTCCCCCGGTTCACGCTTCACGCTCCACGCTTTTCAGTTCGCCACCCGTTCGTTCAATCCCAGGAGGATCCCACCATGAAACTGCTATCCGCTCTCGCGTCGGCAACGGCACTCTTCGTCTTCTGCGCCGGCGCCGCCAATGCGCAGGCCTGCAAGTCGCCCGTGCCCGACTCGGCACTGGTGAAGAAGGGCACGCTGATCATGTCGGTCAACCCGACCTTGCCGCCGATGCAGTTCGTCGACCAGACCGGCAAGCTCAAGGGCATGCGCGTGGAACTCGGGGAAGAGATCGCCAAGCGCCTGTGCCTCACGCCCGAATACGTGCGCATCGAGTTCTCGGCCATGATCCCGGGCCTGCAGGCGGGCCGCTGGGACGTGATCAACACCGGCATCTTCTACACCGACGAGCGCGCCAAGCTGATGCACATGGTGATCTATGAAGACCAGGCGATCAGCATCAGCACGCCCAAGGGCAACCCGCTGAAGATCGCCAAGGTCGACGACCTCGCGGGCAAGAGCATCGGCGTAGAGATCGGCGGCTTCGAGGAGCGCAAGGCGCGCGAGCTCGACAAGCAGCTCACCGACAAGGGCATGAAGGGCATGAACATCCGCACCTTCGAGAACTTCGCGATGGCCTACCAGTCGCTGCGCGCAGGCCAGGTCGAGGTGGCTTTGTCGATCGATTCGACCGGCGCCGAATACCAGAAGCGCGGCGACTTCGACCGCGTGCTGCATGGCCTGTTCCCGACGCCCGTGGCGCTGGCCGCGCGCAACAAGGACCTGGCCGCCGCCATGGCCAAGGTCATGAACGACATGAAGGCCGACGGCAGCTTCCAGAAGCTGTTCGACCAGTACGGCGTCAAGGCCGTCGACGGCACCGTGATGGTCAAGGGACCGGGCAACTGAGCGGCATCGCCATAGCGCCACAGCGCACAACAAGGAACACCCATGGGACAAGGCTGGAGCTGGTCGGGCTTCTTCGACTATCTGTTCAATCCGTACCTGCTCAACGGCGCGGTCACCACGCTGTGGCTCACGCTGGTGGCCATCGCGGGCGGGCTCGTGCTGGGCTTTCTGCTCGCGCTGGCGCGGCTGTCGCGCCACCGCTGGCTGAACGCGCCCGCGCACTTCTACATCTGGGTGTTCCGCGGCACGCCGCTCCTGGTGCAGCTGATCATCATCTACACCGGGCTGCCGCAGCTCGGGCTCAAGCTGTCGGTGATCGAGTCGGCGCTGCTCGGCCTGATCCTCAACGAGGCCGCCTATCTGGCGGAGATCGTGCGCGGCGGCATCCAGTCGATCTCGACCGGGCAGACCAACGCGGCGCGCGCGGTGGGCTTCAGCAGCGCGCAGACGATGCGCTACATCGTGATGCCGCAGGCCATGCGGCTGATCGTGCCCACGCTCGGCAACAGCATCAACGGGCTGCTCAAGACCACCTCGATCACCTCGGTGATCTCGATGGAAGAGCTGCTGCGCCGCACCCAGGTGCTGATCCAGGAGAAGTTCATGGTGTTGGAGCTGTTCATCGTGGCGGCCATCTACTACCTGCTGCTGACCACCGCCTGGGATTTCATCCAGCGCCGCATCGAGCGCTACTACGGCCGCGCCTACGGCAATGCCAGCGCACCGGCCATGCCCGCCGAACCCGCGCTCGAACAGCGCTGACAACCGCCCGCAACGCATGAGCACCCCCTACGACCTGATCCTGCGCAACGCCGACATCGCCACCGTGGGCGACCGCTACAGCGCCGACATCGGCGTGCGCGACGGACGCGTGTGTGCCATCGCCCAGGGCCTGGAGGGCAGCGCCGCGCGCGAGATCGACGCGCGCGGCCGGCTGGTGACGCCCGGCGGCGTCGACGGCCATTGCCACTTCGACCAGCCGACGAACGACGGCTCGCGCTTCGCGGACGACTTTCTCTCGGGCACGCGCTCGGCGGCCTGCGGCGGCACCACCACCGTGCTGCCATTCGCGGCGCAGCAGAAGGGCCGCAGCATCCAGGAGGCGGTCGACGACTACCACCGCCGCGCCGAAGGCAAGGCCGTGATCGACTACGCCTTCCACCTGATCGTGGCCGACGCCACGCGCGACGTCACGCAGCGCGAGCTGCCCCAACTGATCGAGAAGGGTTACACCTCCTTCAAGATCTACATGACCTACGACGACCTGAAGCTCGACGACCGGCAGATCCTCGAGGTGCTCGCCACGGCACGGCGCCACGGCGCGATGACCATGGTCCATGCCGAGAACAGCGACTGCATCGCCTGGCTCACCGAGCAATTGCTCGAGGCCGGGCTCACCGCGCCGCGCTACCACGGCAGCTCGCGGCCGATGGCGGTGGAGCGCGAGGCCACGCACCGCGCCATCGCGCTGGCGGAGCTGGTCGACACGCCGATCCTGATCGTCCACGTCTCGGGCCGCGAGGCGGTCGAGCAGATCCACTGGGCGCGCGGTCGCGGCCTGCCGATCCACGCCGAGACCTGTCCGCAATACCTGTTCCTGAGCGCCGAAGATTTGGGGCTGGACCCCGACGACCCGATGCACGGCGCGCGCTGCATCTGCAGCCCGCCGCCGCGCGACAAGGCGAACCAGCAGTTCA
>CAMLCW010000309.1 GCA_946478645.1 uncultured Variovorax sp. | reverse complement strand
ACGCCTACCTCGAGGCGCTGAAAGAGCCCGATGCCTGGAGCGCGATCCGCCTGACGCTGATCGTCGCCGCCATCTCGGTGCCGATGAACCTGGTGTTCGGTGTGGCCGCTGCCTGGGCCATCGCCAAGTTCGAGTTCCGCGGCAAGGCCTTCCTGACCACGCTGGTGGACCTGCCGTTCGCGGTGTCGCCGGTGGTCGCGGGCCTGATCTACGTGCTGGTGTTCGGCGCGCAGGGCTGGTTCGGGCCGTGGCTCGCCGAGCACGACGTCAAGATCATCTTCGCGGTGCCCGGCATCGTGCTGGCGACCGTGTTCGTGACCTTTCCGTTCATCGCGCGCGAACTCATTCCGTTGATGCAGGCACAGGGCACCGACGAGGAGCAGGCCGCCATCGTGCTCGGTGCCACGGGCTGGCAGACCTTCTGGCGCGTGACGCTGCCCAACATCAAGTGGGGCCTGCTGTACGGCGTGATCCTGTGCAATGCGCGCGCCATGGGCGAATTCGGCGCGGTGTCGGTGGTGTCGGGCCACATCCGCGGCCAGACCAACACCATGCCGCTGCACGTCGAAGTGCTCTACAACGAATACCAGTCGGTCGCGGCCTTCGCCGTCGCTTCGCTGCTGGCGATCCTCGCGCTGGTCACGCTGGTGATCAAGACGGTGATCGAGTGGCGCCACGAGCGCGAGATGAAGGCCATCGCCGAGCTGCCGCCCGAGCGGCCCGTGGCGGCTGCGTAGAAAGAAATTCGGACTACCGGACGCAGAGGACGCAAAGAATCCGCGAAGGACGCGAAAGAGAAAATCAAGAATTTTGATTGCATTCCTTTTGCGTCCTCTGCGAAACCTTCGCGTCCTCTGCGTCCGGAAGTCCGATCCCGGTCCTGAAAGATTCCCATGAGCATCGAAATACGCAACATCAGCAAGCAGTTCGGCGATTTCCGCGCCCTGAACGACGTCAACCTCGACGTGGGCTCGGGGGAACTGGTCGCGCTGCTCGGCCCCTCGGGCTGCGGCAAGACCACGCTGCTGCGCATCATCGCGGGGCTGGAGACGGCCGACACCGGCAGCATCCTGTTCGCGGGCGAGGACACCACCGACGTGCACGTGCGCGAGCGGCAGGTGGGCTTCGTGTTCCAGCACTACGCGCTGTTCCGCCACATGACCGTGTTCGAGAACGTGGCCTTCGGCCTGCGCGTGAAGCCGCGCCGCGAGCGCCCGAGCGAGGCCCAGATCAAGGCCAAGGTGACCGACCTGCTCAAGCTGGTGCAGCTCGACTGGCTGGCCGACCGCTATCCGTCGCAGCTCTCGGGCGGTCAGCGCCAGCGCATCGCGCTCGCACGCGCGCTGGCGGTCGAGCCCAAGGTGCTGCTGCTCGACGAGCCCTTCGGCGCGCTCGACGCCAAGGTGCGCAAGGAGCTGCGCCGCTGGCTGCGCCGGCTGCACGACGAGCTGCACGTGACCTCGATCTTCGTCACGCACGACCAGGAAGAAGCGCTCGAGGTGGCCGACCGCGTGGTCGTCATCAACAAGGGCCGCATCGAGCAGGTCGGTTCGCCGCAGGAGGTGTGGGACCAGCCCGCGAGCCCGTTCGTCTACGGCTTCCTCGGCGACGTGAACCTGTTCCATGGCCGGGCCGACGCCGGCACGGTGCAACTCGACGGCATGCGCCTCGATTCGCCCGAACACAGCGGCGCGCGCGGCGCCAAGGCGATGGCCTACGTGCGGCCGCACGACCTGAGCGTGGCGCGCTACACGGCTGGCGCGACCGGCATCGTGGCCACGCTGTCGCGCGCCATCGTGGTCGGTCCGATCGCGCGGCTGGAACTTGAGCCCACCGAAACGAATCCAGATAATCCGGGCTCCGGAACCATCATCGAGGCGCAAATCCCTGCGCAACAGTTCCGCGACCTGGGCTTGAACGAGGGCGACACCGTGGTCGCCACGCCGCGCAAGGCCAGGGTGTTCGTCGAAGAAGATTGGGTTTCCCCTTGATCGCTTGGTATTTCGCCGCGCCGCGCCGCGCGCTTGCACTGATCTGCCTGGCCTGCGTGCTGATGCTCGCGTTCGGCCTCTACCTGCAGCACGTGGTGGGGCTCGAGCCCTGTCCCATGTGCATCGTGCAGCGCTATGCGCTGATGCTGGTGGCGATCTTCTCCGGCCTGGCGGCGCTGTTCCGCCAGCGCGGCCTGCAGCGCACGGGCACGGCGCTGGCGCTGCTCTCGGCCATCGGCGGTGCCTATACCGCGGCCGCGCAGAGCTGGCTGCAGTGGAATCCGCCCGAGGTCGTCTCCTGCGGGCGCGACCTCTACGGGATGATCGAGACCTTTCCGCTCAAGCGCGCGCTGCCCATGATCTTCCGCGGCGGCGGCGACTGCTCGAAGATCGACTGGTCGCTGTTCGGCCTGACGCTCGCGAACTGGTCGTTCGTTGCGTTCGCGGTGCTTTCGGTGCTGCTGCTGGTGCTGCTGTTGCGCCGGTCGAAGGCCTGAACGCCGCTACAGCGGCAGCGTGTCGAAGGCCGCGTAGGCGGTCGCCAGCCACGACTTGACGCGCTGGCGCTCCAGCAGGCCGAGCGCCTGCGGGCTCTCGCGGTCGTTCACCGCCTTCCAGAAGCTGGTGTTCTGCGCATCGATCTTGCGCATGCTGGCCTCGTGCAGGCGCGGCAGCGCGATCACGCGGGCGCCGGCGGCCGTGGCCTTCGAGAGCGACTGCGACGCGAGCAGCATGCCGAAGTCGCTGCCGCGGCCGTAGTTCTGCACCACGATGTAGTTGGGCCGGTTGCCGAAGGTGTCGATCAGCGTGCCGAGCAGGTCGGTCGAGTCCTTGCCGTCGTCGAGCACGTGCCAGAAGTTGACGGCCACGCCGAGTTCGTCGAACACGTCGAACAGGTCCGACTCCTTGATCCAGCGCGCGAGCGGCGCCAGCGTCTGGGCCGCGAGGTCGACGATCACGCTCTGGTGGGGATTGGTCTCGAAGCCGTTCACCACGGTGTCGAGCCCTTCGAAGCTGTCGACCACGACGGGCGAGGCGAAGCCTTCGTAGAAGCGGGTGAACGAGCTGTGCGAACGGTCGGTGTCGAAGCCGGTGAAGGGCCGGCTGTGGTCGATGAAGTACTGCGCGAGCACGCGCGCGGTGACCGACTTGCCGACCCCGCCTTTCTCGCCGCCAATGAAGTTGATGGAAGCCATGGTTGATCCGGTCGTTGGGGAAGCTTCCCCACTGTAACCGGGGCGGCTGCTACTGGACCAGCAGCACGGAGGTGTCGGTTTCCGAGATCACCTTGGTGGCGACGGAGCCCATCAGCGCGCGCCCCAGAATGCCGTGGCCGTGCGTGCCGAGGACGATCAGTTGCGCCTTCGATGCGGCCGCGGCCTTGAGGATCTCCTCGGCGGCGTGGCCGTGGCGCTTGTCGATCGTGTAGCTGCTCACGCCCTCCTTGGCGAGGCGGGCGACGACCGGGTCGAGCACCTTGGCGCTCTCCTCGGTGTAGTACTCCTCGAGCACTTCCTTGCTGAGGTGGCGCGTGACATGGCCCGAGATGCCGGTGACCACGTGCACCACGACGAGCTCGTGGCCATCCACGAACATCGGCCGGTTGGCCAGCAGGTAGTTGAGGGCCTTCTGGGTGTACGGGCTGCCGTCGACGGCGATGAGGATTTTCATGCGGCCGTTATACGGCCCGGACCGGCGCGCCGCAACCGATCCACTCCATAGCCGAGGGGCTTTAGCCCTGCAGCCCCTTCCAGAGCATGTAGGCCGCGAGCACGTACAGGATGCTCGCAAACACGCGCTTGAGCTTCTTCACCGGCAGGTTGTGCGCCGCCTTGGCGCCGAGCGGTGCGGTGAGCACGCTGGCCAGTGCGATCACCGCGAGCGCCGGCAGCCAGATGTAGCCGAACGAGCCGGCCGGCAGCCCCTGCACCGATTGCCCGCTGATGACGTAGCCCGCCACGTTGGCCACCGCGATCGGGAAGCCGAGCGCGGCGCTGGTGGCCACCGCGTTGTGGATCGAGATGTTGCACCAGGTCATGAAGGGCACGCTGACGAAGCCGCCGCCCGCGCCGACCAGGCCCGAGATGAAGCCGATCGCGCCGCCCGCCGACAGCTGCCCCGCGGTGCCGGGCATCTGGCGCGTGGGCTTGGGCTTGCGGTCGAGGAACATCTGCGTGGCCGAGAAGCCCACGAACAGCGCGAACACGATCGCGAGCACCGTTCCCTTGAGCAGCGCGAACACGCCCATGCTGCCGATCAGGCTGCCGATGATGATGCCGGGCGCAAGGCGCCGCACGATGTCCCAGCGCACCGCGCCGCGCTTGTGGTGCGCGCGCACGCTCGAGATCGAAGTGAAGATGATCGTGGCCATCGAGGTGGCGATCGCCATCTTCACGGCCAGATCCCCCGGCACGCCGCGATGCCCCACGATGATCGTGATGAACGGCACCATGAGCATCCCACCGCCGATGCCGAGCAGGCCTGCAAGGAAGCCGGTGCCCAGGCCGAGTGCGGCCAGTTCGGCGATCAGGATGGGGTCGAGGAGGGAATTCACGCGCAGAACCTAAAGAAAAAGCAACGGCCCCGTGCAGTGGATGCAGGGGCCGCAATAGCGGAAAAAAGGTGTCTGCAGGTGGGCACCGAACCCGCATCCTGAACCAGGGTTCAGGTGGGCGAGGGCAGCAAGACTTCGGGTTCATCTGACGCGAGATGATCACGCCCGTCGAGCGATGTACCAAGCCCGGCTCCGGAGAGCATTGGAACAAGGAAATATTAAGCCCGGCGCGCACCGCAGACAGTGCCGATTTTACGCCCGGCCGGCGCCGGGTGCCCGCGCTCAGAGTAAATGGTCATCGCCCGCGAGGGCCTGATCGAGTTTCTGAATGATCTGGGCCGTCTTGGCGTCCGTTTCGGTGTTACCAGGGGCCGCCTCGGGCGCTTCGGCCGGTGCAGCGGCTGCGGCCGCCGCGGCCGCCTGCTGCGAGGCCAGGTCGAAGGCCAGGTTCAGCGAGGCCAGCACCGCGATGCGGTCGCGCGCCTTGACCTTGCCTGCATCGCGGATCTTGCACATGGCCGCATCGACGCGCTCGACGGCGTCGCGCAGCTGCGCCTCGCCGTCCTCGGGACAGCCGAGCAGATAGCTCTGGCCCATGATCTGAACTTCGATCTGCTTCATGCGGAGGAATCTTGGGAAGGTGGTTCGGCCGGCAAGCGCTCGAGCAGCGCGTCGAGCCGCGTGCGGGCCGCGGCGAGTCGCGACTTCAGGGCGTCGCGCTCGCGCGTGAGTGCCTCGACCTGCTCCTGCAGCAGCGCATTGGTGCGCTGCACCTCTTCATGACGCACGAGCAGGCGGTCCACACGCTCGGCGATCTGGTCGATGGGGCTGGAGGCGGGCATGGTTGGCGATGATAGCCGTTAACAACTGGCGCCTGCCCTAGAATCCCGCCTGTTGGTGCCTGCGGCGTGGTTCACGCGCCGCGGTTCAACGGGAAGCAGGAGTGGAGGCCCATCTTCGGAAACGAAGACAGGCCGAAGCCGCCTGCGCTGCCCCCGCAACGGTCAAGCAGTCGACGCCTCGCGCGTCAACCCCCGCCATCCAGCCACTGGGCGCCCTGAAACAGGTGCCTGGGAAGGCGGCCGGGGTCGCACTGCCAGCCCGGATACCGGCCAACGAGGCGGCTGCCGCATGGACCCGACGAATGTCGCAGGGTGCGTGCAGCAGCCATTGCGCCCAAGCGCCGGCGGGGAAGCCGGCGACGGGCATCAGACGTTCGTTCGATCCATCCATGACTTCCTGCGTTCCAGTTTCCATTGGCCGTGCGCCCGCGCGCCGCCGTCGCCTTGCCCGCCTTCCGCTCGCCATCGGCTGCGCCTTCGGCGGCACCACGCTGCTGCTGCCGTTTTCGGCGCTTGCCCAGCCGCAGCCTGTCGCCACGCTCGGCGAGACCGTGGTCACGGCCAACCGCACGCCGCAGCGGCTCTCCGACCTGGTGGGCGACGTCTCGGTCGTCGACCGCGAGACCATCGAGCGCAGCGGCGCCGCCGGCGTGGCCGACGTGCTCGCGCGGCTGCCCGGCATCGAGATCGTGCGCAGCGGCAGCGTGGCCAACACCACGAGCCTGTTCGTGCGCGGTGCCGAGACGCGCTTCACGGCGGTGTACATCGACGGCGTGCGCGTCGATTCGCAATCGACCG
>CAMLCW010000308.1 GCA_946478645.1 uncultured Variovorax sp. | reverse complement strand
GCTACGAGCCCGAGGTGAGCCAGGCGCTGGGTTTCGGCTTCCGCTGCGGCTTCCTCGGCCTGCTGCACATGGAGATCGTGCAGGAGCGGCTGGAGCGCGAGTTCGACCAAGACCTGATCACGACCGCGCCGAGCGTGGTGTACCAGGTGGTGCGCAACGACGGCGAGGTCATCATGGTCGAGAACCCGTCCAAGATGCCCGAAGTCGGCAAGATGAGCGAGATCCGCGAGCCGATCGTGACGGTCCATCTCTACATGCCGCAGGACTACGTCGGCGCGGTCATGACGCTCGCGAACCAGAAGCGCGGCGTGCAGATGAACATGGCCTACCACGGCCGCCAGGTCATGCTGACCTACGAGATGCCGCTCGGCGAGATCGTGCTCGACTTCTTCGACAAGCTGAAGTCGGTCAGCCGCGGCTACGCCTCGATGGACTACGAGTTCAAGGAGTACCGGGCGTCGGACGTCGTCAAGGTCGACATCCTGCTCAACGGCGAGAAGGTCGACGCGCTGTCGATCATCGTGCACCGCAGCCAGTCGCAATACCGCGGCCGGGCCGTGGTGTCGAAGATGCGCGAGATCATTTCGCGCCAGATGTTTGACGTCGCGATCCAGGCGGCCATCGGGGTCAACATCATTGCGCGTGAGACAATCAAGGCGCTGCGCAAGAACGTGCTGGCCAAGTGCTACGGCGGCGACATCACCCGCAAGAAGAAGCTGCTCGAGAAGCAGAAGGCGGGCAAGAAAAGAATGAAGCAGATCGGCTCCGTCGAGGTCCCGCAAGAGGCCTTCCTCGCGATTCTGCAAGTCGAAGACTGATCTCAAAAATGGCATTCATCACTTCTCTGGTCCTCGCGGCCTTCGTCGGCTACGTCGGTGCCTGGTACTTCGGCGCGCTCGAAGGCAACTTCGCGCTGCTGCTTTTCCTGGCGACGGTGGTCACCGGCCTGTACTGGCTGGCCGAGCGCTTCTACTTCCTGCCGCGGCGCGAGCGCGCCGCCGCGGCACTGGAAGAATCGCTCGCCGAACGCAATGCGCGCCTGGCCGGCCAGGGCATCACGCAGGTCGACACGGTCGACCCGAAGGCGAGCGAGCGCCTGCTGATGCAGCCGTGGTGGCTCGACTGGACGGCCGGGCTGTTCCCGGTGATCCTGGTGGTGTTCCTGCTGCGTTCGTTCCTGTACGAACCCTTCAAGATTCCCTCGGGCTCGATGATGCCGACGCTGTTGACCGGCGACCTGATCCTGGTCAACAAGTTCACCTACGGCCTGCGCCTGCCGGTCATCAACACCAAGATCACCGAGGGCAAGCCGCTGGCCCGCGGCGACGTGGTGGTGTTCCGCTACCCGCCCAAGCCGAGCATGGACTACATCAAGCGCGTGGTCGGCATTCCCGGCGACGAGGTGGCCTATCTCAACAAGAAGCTCACCATCAACGGGCAGCCGGTGCCCAAGCAGCCGCTGCCCGACTATCTCGACAGCGATTCGATGCGGCTGCTGAAGCAGTTCAGCGAGGACCTCGGCGGCAAGCAGCACCGCCTGCTCAACGACGATGCAGGCCCGGCCTTCGTCTCGGGCGTGACGGATTTCCCGTTTCGCGAGAATTGCCGCTACTCGGTGGAGGGCGTGGTGTGCAAGGTGCCCGCCGGCAACTACTTCATGATGGGCGACAACCGCGATAATTCCGCCGACTCGCGTTTCTGGGGCTTCGTGCCCGACAAGAACATCGTCGGACGGGCGTTCTTCGTGTGGATGAATTTCGGAGACCTGGGTCGCATCGGTCCATTCCAATAAGCAATCGAGATCATTCGAGGGGGTAAGGGAAATGAAGTCGAATCCATTCATCCGCAGTGCCGGGGCTTCGCGGCAGCGCGGCATTTCGTTCATCGGCCTGGTCTTCGTGGCCGTGGTGCTGGCGTGCGTGGGTGTCGTGGTCGCGCAGGTCGTTCCGACGCTGATCGAGTACCAGGCGATCAACAAGGCGGCCAACAAGGCCAAGGAAGGCACGACCGTGCCCGAAGTGCGTGCGATCTTCGATCGGGCCCAGGCGATCGACGACTTCAAGTCGGTCTCGGGCAAGGACCTCGACATCCGCAAGGAAGGCGACCGGGTCGTGGTCTCGTACGCCTACGAGCGCGAGATCCCCCTGTTCGGCCCCGCCTACCTGGTGCTCAAGTACAAGGGCGAGGCCCGCTGAACGCGGCGATACGCAAGGTGGACGGTGGCCTCGTTGCGCTGCAGGAGCGCCTCCAGCATTCGTTTTCGGACCCGCGGCTGCTCCAGCTCGCGCTGACGCACCGCAGCTTCTCCGCCGACCACAACGAGCGCCTCGAGTTCCTCGGCGACTCGGTGCTCAACCTCGCGGTCTCGCACCTGCTGTACATCCGCCTGTCGGCGCTGCCCGAGGGCGACCTGTCCCGTGTCCGGGCCAACCTCGTGAAGCAGGACACCCTGCACCGGCTCGCGCTGGACCTGGCGCTCTCACCGCTGCTGCGGCTCGGGGAAGGGGAGGCGCGTTCGGGCGGCCCGAACCGGCCGTCGATCCTGGCCGACGCGCTCGAGGCGCTGATCGGTGCGGTTTACCTCGACGCCGGCTTTGCCGCCGCGCAGGCCATGGTGCATCGGCTCTACGACGCGGTCGAGATCAACCCGCGCATGCAGGCCGCCGCCAAGGACCCGAAGACCGAATTGCAGGAATGGCTCCAGGGCCACAAAATGAAGTTGCCGGCGTACCGCGTGGTCGACACGCTCGGCGCAGCGCACAAGCAGACCTTCGATGTCGAGTGCGAAGTGCCCGAGCTGGGCCTGCGCGAACGCGGCATCGGTGGCTCGCGCCGCGCCGGCGAGCAGGCTGCCGCGGCGGCCATGTTGATCCGGCTCAAGGCACGCGGCGCCGCGTGAAACCAGAATGAACGACGTAATCGACTCAGCAGCAGACGCCCCGGAGCCCATGGCCGAACCGACCGCGGAGGGTCCGCAGCACTGCGGCCTGGTGGCCATCGTCGGCAAGCCCAACGTGGGCAAGTCGACGCTGCTCAATGCGCTGGTCGGCCAGAAGATCAGCATCACCTCGCGCAAGGCGCAAACCACGCGGCACCGCATCACGGGCATGCGCACGCGGGGCGCGACCCAGTTCGTGTTCGTCGACACGCCGGGCTTCCAGACCCTGCATGCCAACGCGCTCAACAAGTCGCTCAACAAGACCGTGCAGGGCGCGGTGGGCGACGTGGACCTGATCCTCTTCGTGGTCGAGGCCGGGAGCTTCACGGCCGCCGACGAGCGGGTGCTCAAGCTGCTCGGCAAGGGCATTCCCACGGTGCTGCTGGCCAACAAGCTCGACAACGTGCACCGGCGCGGCGACATCGCGCCCTGGCTGCAGCAGATGCAGCAGAAGCATGCGTTCGCCGAATTCGTGCCGATGTCGGCCAAGAATCCCAAGGACGTCGAGCGCCTGTTCGGCATCTGCGAGAAGTACCTGCCCGAGCAGCCCTGGTTCTACGCCGAGGACGAACTGACCGACCGCAGCGAGAAGTTCCTCGCGGGCGAACTGGTGCGCGAGAAGCTGTTTCGCCTGACCGGCGACGAGCTGCCCTACACCTCGACGGTCGTGATCGACAAGTTCGAGGAAGAGCCGCCGCAGAAGAAGGGCCAGAAGCGCCTGCTGCGCATCGCCGCGACCATCGTCGTCGAGCGCGACGGCCACAAGGCCATGGTGATCGGCGACAAGGGCGAGCGCATCAAGCGCATCGGCATGGAAACGCGCGTCGAGCTCGAGAAGCTCGCCGACGCCAAGGTCTTCCTCGAGCTGTGGGTGAAGGTGCGCTCCGGCTGGGCCGACGACGAAGCCCGCGTGCGCTCCTTCGGCTACGAATGAAGTGGCGACGGCTGCCCACCGCGTTTCGCACGAGCCGGCGTACGTGCTCCACCGCTACGACTGGAGCGAGTCGAGCCTGATCCTCGAGGTCTTCACGCGGCACCATGGGCGCATCGCGCTGGTGGCCAAGGGCGCGAAGCGGCCGAGTTCCAACTTCAGGCCGGTGCTGCTGCCGCTGCAGCCGCTGCAGCTCAACTACGGCGGCGATGCCGAGATCCGCACGCTCAAGGGCGCCGAATGGATGGGCGGCCATGTCATGCCGACCGGCGAGGCGCTGCTCTCGGGCTACTACGTCAACGAACTGCTGCTGCGCCTGCTCGCGCGCGACGATCCGCATGAAGCACTGTTCGACGCCTATGCGGGTGTGGTGCAGGTGCTGGCCGGCGACCATGCCGGCGCGCAGGCGGCCACCCAGGCGGCGGCGCTGCGCGCCTTCGAACTGCTGCTGCTGCGCGAAGTGGGCCTGCTGCCTTCGCTCGACGTCCAGACGCTGACGCTCGAGCCGCTCTCGGCCGGCGCGCATTACAGCCTGGTGCCCGAAGCCGGGCTCCGGCTCGCGGCCGATGGCGAGGCGGCACTGCGGGGCGCCGACTGGCGCTCGCTGCAGCAGGTGCTGGAAGACCGGGCTCCGTTCACGGCCACGCTGCGCGAGATCGCGACCATGGACGCCGGCAGCAACGGTGCGCTCCGAAACCAGCTGCGCCCGCTGCTCAACTACCATTGCGGTGTGTCCACGCTGCGTACGCGGCAGATGATGAGAGATTTGCAAGCCCTATGAGCACTCCCGGCCCATCGACCACCTCGCTGTCGGTCAATCTCAACAAGGTGGCGCTCGTGCGCAACACCCGCCAGCTCGGCATTCCGAGCGTGGTGGCCGCCGCGGAGGCCTGCCTTGCGGCCGGCGCGCAAGGCATCACGGTGCATCCGCGGCCCGATGCGCGCCATATCCGCGCGCACGACGTGCGCGACCTGGCGGCACTGCTCACCGCCAAGTGGCCGGCCATCGAGTTCAACATCGAAGGCAACCCGTTCCACAACCTGATGGACTTCGTGCGCGAGCAGAAGCCGCAACAGGCCACCTTCGTGCCCGACAGCGAAACGCAGTCGACCAGCGACCACGGCTGGACCTTTCCTGACGACGCCGAGCGCCTGCGCCCGCTGATCGCCGAGGCGCGCGCGCTCGGGGTGCGGGTGAGCCTCTTCATGGACCCGATTCCCGAGATGATGGCCGCGGCCAAGGCCGTGGGCGCCGACCGCGTCGAGCTGTATACCGAGGGCTATGCCGCTGCGCGCGGCACCGCCGGCGAGCAGGCCGTGCTCGTGCGCTACGCCGACGCGGCGCGCGCGGCGCAGGCCGCCGGGCTGGGAGTCAATGCCGGGCACGACCTGAGCCGCGACAACCTCACGCCTTTTCTTCGCACCGTGCGCGGCGTGCACGAGGTCTCGATCGGCCATGCCTTCATCGCCGATGCACTCGAACTGGGCTATGCCGCCACCACGCGGGCCTACCTGCGCTGCATCGCCGACGCATCATGATCTACGGCATCGGCACCGACATCTGCGACGTGCGGCGCATTGCCGCGACCTTCGAGCGCCAGGGCGAGCGTTTTGCCGAGCGCGTGCTGAGCGACGCCGAACTCGCCGTCTGGCAGGCGCGCCGTGTGCGCTGGCCGAAGCGGGGCTTGAGCTATCTCGCGACCCGTTTCTCCGCCAAGGAGGCATTCAGCAAGGCCGTCGGCATGGGCATGCGCATGCCGATGAGCTGGCGCCTGTGCGAGATCGCCAACCTGCCGAGCGGCAAGCCGGTGATCGTGCTGCATGGCGAGCTCAAGCGCTGGTTCGAGGCCGAGGGCCTCACGGCCCACGTCACCGTGACCGACGAAACCGATTACGCGGCAAGCTTCGTGGTGGTGGAGAAGGCATGACGGCCGCAAATACACGGCAGGCCGATCGCCATGCGCCGCTGATCATCGACGTGGCCGGCACCGGACTCACCGAGGCCGACCGCCGCCGTGTGCGCGATCCGCTCGTGGGCGGCGTGATCCATTTCGCGCGCAACTGGCAAAACCGCGCCCAGATGACCGCGCTCAATGCCGAGCTGAAGGCGATCCGGCCCGACCTGCTGATCTGCGTCGACCACGAAGGCGGCCGCGTCCAGCGCTTTCGCAGCGATGGCTTCACGCGCCTGCCCTCGATGCGGGCGCTCGGCGAACTGTGGATGCGCGATGCGATGCGTGCCACCCAGGCCGCGACCGCCGCGGGGCATGTGTTGGCCGCGGAGCTACGCGCCTGTGGCGTCGACTTCAGCTTCGCGCCGGTGCTCGAC